>JBBQDE010000064.1:0-10018 GCA_038319425.1 Gemmatimonadales bacterium | reverse complement strand
GTGCGCACGAACTCCGCCGCTTCCTGCTCATCGGTGCCGCCGATCTCGCCCATCATCGCGACCGCTTTCGTCTGCGGATCGGCCTCGAACGCGGCGAGGCAGTCGATGAAGTTGGTGCCATTGATGGGATCACCACCTATGCCGACGCATGTGCTCTGCCCCATGCCGGCGCGCGTGAGCTGGTAAACGACCTCGTACGTGAGCGTGCCGGAGCGGCTCACGACGCCGATGTTGCCGGGCATGCAGATGCGCCCCGGAATGATGCCGACCTTGCTCTTGCCCGGCGTGATCAATCCCGGGCAGTTGGGGCCGAGGAGGCGCGCGCCCTTCTCCTTCACGAAGGGGTACACTCGGGTCATGTCGTTGACCGGCACCCCTTCCGTGATGGCGACGATGAAGGCGATGCCCGCGTCGGCCGCTTCCATGATCGCGTCGGCAGCGTACATCGGCGGCACGTAGATCACGGAGGTATTGGCCTTCGTCGCCTTCACGGCGTCGTGCACCGTATTGAAGACCGGGACCGTCCCCTCGAAGGTCTGTCCGCCCTTCCCCGGAGTCACGCCGCCCACGACGCGCGTGCCGTACTCCATCATCTGCTTCGTGTGAAACGAGCCGTCGCGGCCGGTGATTCCCTGCACGATGACCGTGGTGTTGCCGTCGATGAAGATGCTCACGCCGCCTGCCCTCCCTTGGTGGCGAGCGCGACGGCCTTCTGCACCGCCTCGTCCATGTCGGACGAGGCACTGAAGCCGTTGTCCTGCAGGATCTTCATGGCGATCTCTTCGTTCGTGCCGGTGAGGCGGATGACGATGGGGATCCGCAGCGGGTTCGCCCTGGTGGCCGTGACGATGCCGTTCGCCACGTCATCCGTTCGCGTGATGCCGCCGAAGATGTTGAACAGGATGACCTTCACGCTCGGGTCGCCGGTGATGATCCGCAGCGCGGCGACGACCTTCTCCGGGTTCGACGACCCGCCGATGTCGAGGAAGTTGGCCGGCTCGCCACCGTAGTACTTCACCAGGTCCATCGTGGCCATGGCGAGGCCGGCGCCGTTCACGACGCAGCCAACGTTGCCTTCGAGCTTGATGAAGGTGAGGTTCGAGTTCCGGGCATCCACTTCGCTCGGTTCCTCGGCCGTTTCGTCGCGCAACGCCACGAGCTCCGGATGCCGGTCGAGCGCGTTGTCGTCGATCGACATCTTGGCGTCGAGGGCGAGCACCTCGCCGGCCGGCGTGACGACGAGCGGATTGATCTCGGCGAGCGAGGCGTCGTGCTTCATGAAGGCCTGATAGAGCGACATCATGATCTTCGAGGCGGCGCGCACCTTCTTCACGTCGTCGAACAGGAAGAACGCGAGCTCCGACGCCTGGTACGGCTGCAGGCCGTACCGGGTATCGATCGGCAGTTTCATGATCTTCTCTGGCGCCGTGGCGGCGACTTCCTCGATGTCGATGCCGCCGGCCGGGCTCACCATGAACACCGGCTTCTTCGAGGCGCGGTCGAGGATGATCCCGACGTAGGCCTCGGTCGCAATATCGGCGGCGGCGGTGACCAGCACCTGGTAGACGGTGAGGCCGTTGATCTTCATGCCGAGGATCTTGCCGGCTATCTGGCGGGCCTCCGCCGGCGATTTCGCCAGCTTCACGCCGCCGGCCTTGCCGCGTCCGCCCGTGTGGACCTGCGCCTTCACGACGACCATGCCGCCGATCTGCTTCGCGATCGCTTCGGCCTGCTCCGCGGTGGTGGCCACTTCACCTGCAGGAATCGGCACGCCTTCAGCGCGCAGAAGATCCTTGGCCTGAAATTCGTGGATGTTCACGCCTTCTCCGCTATGATGGTCGATCTCCGGGACAGCCGTGGCAAGCTAGACCCGGCCCATTCGCTGGGCAAGCTCACGGAATGCTCGGACGAAGTGCCGCGCCGAGTGCGTCGAACGCACGACCGAACGTGGTCCAGTCGCCGCGCGCGAGCGCGTCGCGCATGGCGCGATAGAGGCTGTCGGTCTGCGCGCGGAAGTCTCGCACCGACGGCTCCGGCACGTGAACCGTGGCGCCGCCGCCGACGGCGGCGACGAGCGTTCCTGCGATTCGAACTGAGTCACCGAGGATCGCGGACACCCGGGCGAGCCGCGGACTGCCGCCGGGACGCCACTGATACACGGACTGCGCATACATCGGCCGCCCTGCCACCGGAAGCACGCGCACCGGCGAGCGAACGAGACCGTTCTCGTGACTGGCCGTGTCGGCGGTGCGCAGCCGATCGAGCACGCTGCCCCATCGGTCGCCGTCGGTCGTGAGCGGAATCCAGGCGGTGACACGCTGCACGCCGCTCTCCGCCGCGATCACGCCCCGCACGCGCTCCTGCTCGTCGAGCAGCGGCCAGAGCGTGGACACCCCGACGCCAGGCATCGCGACGTGAATCGGCTCACGCGATGAGGCGGAGTCGGCGCCGTCGGGCACGGCGAAGTGACGCGTCTGCAGGCTATCGCCGCGAAACCCGGCCGCCGCAAAGGCGAGCGCCTGCACGTGTGCACCGTCGGTGGCCGGCGGAAGCGCCGCCTGCAGCGCACGCGACAACGACGCCGCGCTCACGAACAGCGACGGAAAGCGCTCGGCCCACGTGGCGGCGATGGGTTCTGGGGCCGGCACCGATACCAGGCGCACCCTCCCGCTGGCCGCATGCACGAGCGCCGTGGCCGCATGCTGGAGATAGCCGCGCTCCTCACCCAGCACGGTGAAACGCTGGGACAGCGGATACGCGTCGGCGGAGGCGTACAGCTCGATCACCCAATAGAGCGAGTCGGCCGCGACGACGGGAACGACCTCGCTGCCCTGCACGAAGAAGGGGGCGAGTGCACGGAGCCGATCGCGCACGTCCCGATGGCGCACGATGGTCGGCCGATCGAGCGGGAGCTCGCCGAACAGCAGGCGAAAGTTCTGGAGTGCCCACGCGTGCGCGATCCGGGATGTGGTCGACACCATCTCCACCCCGGCGATGCGAGCGAGCGAGTCGGAGACCACCGAGTAGTCGGGCGCGTCGTCGAACACCGCGGGCTCCTCCAACAGTGTCTCGTCGCCGAATCGGACGCCTGTGCCGGTTCGCACCGGCATGCCGCGCTCGTCGGCCATCGTTGGATCGAAGCGGCTGATGCCCCACACGTCGCGCGCCTCGAGCGCGCCATCGCTGCTGTGCTCCACGAGGAGTGCCGTGAGCGCGCCGCCCTGCGCCTGCCATGCCGCGCCGTCTCCCACCGTGCGCACTCGGCGCAATCGTTCGGCAGCCTGCGCCAGCGACGCGCCGTCCCACAACGCGGAGTGGGCCGCGGCGTCCGCGGCGGACGCGAAGCCGGCGCCCACCGAATCGGGGCGAATCCGCTCGACGCCGTAGGCGCGCCTGGTGTAGCTCAGTCGCGTGCCCAGGTACGGCCGCTCCAGTGCGACCGCGGTGGCCGGGTCGATCGAACGTCGCGCGAGAAGCGGCGCGACCGACCGGCCGACGACGCTGAGGCCGAGCACGACGCTGACGGCGAGGAACGCAAGCCGCATCTGCCCCGACCATCCCGCCCACAGGACGACGAGCGCCGCGCACATCGTGACCACGGCGAGCAGGAGCATCGCCGGGACGAGCACCCGATGGTCGATCGAGGTGAAGACGCCGCCCGTCCCTCCCCCCTCCGCGAGCAGTCGGTACATCGTGAGGCGGAAGCTCCACGCCAGAAGGAACAGCAGCACGCCGCCGAGCATGGTGAAGTGGCGTCGCACGTACGTGGACACGTACAGACGGCCCCGTTCCCAGCGCAGGCTGGGTGTGAGCGCGTACAGCAGCACGACCAGCGCGGCGACCACGGCAAAGAGAAGGATCGACCAGTAGTACAGCGTGGTCTCGAACGGCAGCCAGTACACGAAAAAGCCGAGGTCGGCCCCGAAATACGGATCCGTGTCGATGAACGGGCGTCCGATCCACGCTAGCAGCGCCTCGCTCCACAGGTCGCCGGGGAGCATCAGCGCGATGCCGACGATGGCCGACAAGACCATCGCGGCGAACAGCAGGTAGCGGCCGGGAAGCTCTTCGCCGATCTCGATGTTGGCGATGCGCCTCGGCAGGACGAGCGACACGACCGAGTGTCGCACGGCGTACAGGTTGATGAAGGCGAACAGCCAGGCGACGGCAAATGAGCCGAGGCTCATCGTGAGCGTGGTGGCGATGCGCGCGCGCCAGACGTCGGCGGCCGAGAGCGACGCGAACCAGAGGTAGTCCGTGTAGAGTGCGGCGACCCAGCGGCCGGCCAGCAGGAACGCCGCCGCCGCGGCCAGCACGCCGAACAGGACTCGCCGGCGTGTCACGTCACACCGAGGCGCCCTGCTGCCGCAGCCACCCTTCCATCTCGGCGCGAATCTCGGCGAGCCGCTCGGCAGAGCGGGCCTCGAAACGCGTGACGATGATGGGCTGGGTGTTCGATGCGCGAATGAGTCCCCACCCATCTCCGAACAGCACCCTCACGCCGTCCACGTCGATCACGTCGTGGCGGGCGCGAAAGTGCTCGACCGCTCGCTGCACGAGCGCGAACTTCAGGCTGTCGTCACAGTCCACCCGGATCTCGGGCGTGCTCACGAACAGCGGGACGTCGGCGAGCAGCTCCCGGACCGTGCGCCCCGAGTCGGCGACGATGCGCAACAGGCGCGCGGCGCCGTAGAGTGCGTCGTCGTGCCCGTAGAATCCCTCGCTGAAGAACATGTGCCCCGACATCTCGCCCGCGAGGGGCGCGTGCAGGGCCTTCATCTTGTCCTTGATGAGGGAGTGACCGGTCTTCCACATCACGGGCGTGCCCCCCGCCTTACGGATCTCGTCCGGGAGCGCCTGGCTGCACTTCACGTCGAAGATGATGGGCTCGTTCCGGCCGCTGCGCGAGAGGACGTCGCGCGCATAGAGGATGAGAATGTGGTCGCCCCACACAATCCGGCCATCGCCGTCCACCATGCCGATCCGGTCCGCATCACCGTCGAAGGCGAGCCCGATCTCGGCCTTTTCCCTCCTGACGGCGGTGATCAGGTCCTCCAGGTTCTCGGAGACCGTCGGGTCGGGATGGTGATTGGGAAAGGTGCCGTCACTTTCGGTGAACAGGCCGACGGCGTCCAGGCCGAGCGCACGCATCAGCTGCGGCGCCACGAGCGCGCCGGCCCCGTTGCCGCAGTCGTAGACTACCTTCATCGGGCGCGAGATCGGGCCGATCCTCGCCGCGACGTCGGCCACGTACCGGTCGATCACCTGCTCGTGCCGTACGTGCCCGTGGCCTCCGTCCTTCGGTGCGGCCCCGCGCTGGATCAGGTGGAGGAGATGCTGGATCTCCTCGCCGTGAATGGACTCCGTGCCCATGCACAGCTTGAAGCCGTTGTACTCGGGCGGATTGTGCGAGCCCGTGATCTGGATGCCGCCGATGACGGGGAGGTGGTGAAGGCTCCAGTAGAGGAGCGGCGTCGGCACCACGCCGACGTCCACCACGCCAACGCCGGCGGCGGTGAGGCCGGCCACGAGCGCGTCGCGCAGGTCGTCGCCGCTCGGGCGGTTGTCACGTCCCACCGCGACGTCGCCGGATACGCCACGCTCGCGCATCAATGCGGCGTAGGCACCGCCGAGCGCGCGCGCGACCTCGGCGGTGAGGTCCCGCCCGACGATGCCGCGTACGTCGTACTGCCGAAATATGCCGGGGGCGATCGCCATCAGTCGAAAGATGAAGGGCCGGGAAAGAACGCGGGGCCGCCGGAGCGGCCCCGCGGAATCAACGAAAGAGCGCCGCGGAATTCGCTCGAGATCGCGCAACCGCTGCCGCGTCGCCCGGCGCGGTGACACGCGGCTGGCCTACCGACGCGTACCGTACCGCGTAATCCGGCAGAATGCCCAGGATGAGAATGGCCGCGGCGCAGGCGAGCATGACGAAGCGTGTCCAGCCCGGCGTGCGCCCGACCGCGGGCGCCCCATCTCGGCGCGGGCGCATGAACATCACCATGACGACATAGAGATAGTATCCCGCCGAGATCACCGTCGTGAGCACGAGCACCACCGACAGGGTGACCTGGGGCTCCGGCGCCTGGAGCGCCGCCTTGAGCACGTACCACTTGGCGAAGAATCCGACGCCTCCCGCGATGGGGAAGCCCATGAGGGCGAGCATGAACACCGTCATGCCGATGGCCAGCCATGGGCGGACGGTCCAGAGCCCACTGATATCGTCCGTCGTCACGGCCGCGTCGCCGCGGGACATGACGATGATGATCGCAAAGGCGCCGAAGGTCGCGAGCGTGTACGCGAGCAGATAAAAGAGCATCGCCGAGGCGCCCTGCAACGTACCGGTCGCAATCGCGACGAGGATGAACCCGGCGTGCGCGATGGAGGAGTATGCGAGCAGACGCTTGAGGTTGCGCTGCTGGAGGCCGATCGCGTTCCCGATGATCATCGTCGCGATGGCCAGTCCCACCACGGCGCGGTGCCAGACGCCGTACTCGCCCGGAAACGCCTCGATCCACACGCGGAGGAACGCCGCGAACGCGGCCGCCTTCACGGTGGCGGCCATGTACGCCGTCACCGGGTTCGGCGACCCGTCGTAGACGTCCGGTGCCCACATGTGAAACGGGACGGTCGACACCTTGAACCCGAAGCCGACGAGCAGCAGCGCGATGCCGACGAGCAGGATGGCGCTCGATTCGAGCCCGTACTGGAGCACTCGCATCCGGATCTCGTGCAGCCCCGTGGCGCCCGTGGCACCGTAGACGAGCGCGATGCCATAGAGAAGAAACGCCGTGGAGAAGGCGCCCAGCAGGAAGTACTTGAGCGCGCCTTCGGCCGAGCGTTCGCTGCGCCGGTTGAGGCCCGCCAATGCGTAGACCGCCACCGACATCAGCTCGATGCCGAGGAAGACGATCATGAGGTCGCGCGCCGCGACCAGCAGCATCATCCCCGACGAGGCGAGAAGGATGAGCACGTGCGTCTCGGCCGTGGTCGTGCCGGCGCGATCGTTGTCGTCGATGCCGAGGGCAATCGCGCCGATCGTGCCAAGCAGGATGATGATGTCCGCCATCCAGCGAAAATTGTCGACGGCGATGGGGCCGTCGCTCGCGGAGACGCGGCTGAAGAGCATGGTGAGCACCACGCCCAGCGTGACCACCGCGAGACCGATCGACAGCACGCCGACGGTGCGCTGATGCTCCGCCGACTCGCGCCGCCAGACGGCGACGAGCAGCAGGATCATCGCGCCGGCCATCAGGACGAGGTCCGGGACGAGCGCCGCGCTGAGATGGGACGGGATGGAGAGGTCGTAGTAGCGCATCAGCGGCCTCCCGCGTCGGGCGCGGTGGGCACGGCCGCCGTCTTCATGGCGGCGCGCGACTCGACGGTGCGGACGAACTGCTCAGCTGCCGGCTGCATGCGCCGAAGCACCGGTGCCGGATAGACACCGAGCCAGATGATGCCGGCCACAAGCGGCAGTACGAGCAGCAGCTCTCGGCGGTTGAGGTCGGCCACGTGCTCGTTCAGCGGCTTGTCGAGGGCGTTGAACAGGATGCGCTGGATGGCCCACAGCAGATACGCCGCGGCGATGATGACGCTGGTAGCGGCGACGAGCGCGAGCACGGGGAAGGTGCGGAAGCTGCCGAGCAGCACGAGGAACTCGCCGATGAAGCCATTCGTCCCCGGCACGCCGATGGAGCTCAGGGAGACGAAGGTGAGCACGGCGGCGAACATCGGGACGACGCGTGCGATGCCGCCGTAGTCCTCGATCAGCCGAGTGTGCCGGCGCTCGTAGATCATGCCGATGAGAAAGAAGAGTGCGCCCGTGGAGAGGCCATGACTGATCATCACCATCAACGCGCCCTGCACACTCTGCACGGTGAGGGCGAAGATGCCGAGCATGACGAAGCCGAGATGGCTGACCGAGCTGTAGGCCACCATCTTCTTGAAGTCGGGCTGGACAAGTGAAACGAGCGCGCCGTAAACGATGCCGATGACGGCCAGCACGAGGATGATCATGCGAACCGTCGGGTCCATCGCCGCGCCGGGAAAGAGCGGAACGGCCAGCCTGATGAAGCCGAAGGTGCCGAGCTTGAGCATGATCGCCGCCAGCACCACGGAGCCCGCGGTGGGCGCTTCCACGTGCGCGTCGGGGAGCCAGGTGTGGAACGGGAACATCGGCACCTTCACCGCGAACGCGAGGAAGAAGGCGCCAAACAGCCAGTAGGCGGCGGACGGCGCGATGATCGCCGTCGACATGATCGCGTCGTACGAGAAATTCGGGATCCCGGTGGCCGGGTCCTGCGCCGCCAGGCCGAGATACACGATGCCCACCAGCATGAGCAGCGAGCCGATCATCGTGTAGATGAAGAACTTGAGGCTGGCGTAGATGCGCCGCTGTCCGCCCCAGATCCCGATGATGAAGTACATCGGGACGAGCATGACCTCCCACATCGCGTAGAACAGGAAGAGGTCGAGCGACATGAACACGCCGAGCATGCCCGTGGTGAGCACGAGCAGCAGGGCGTAGTACGACGACGCCTTGCGACGGATCGAGGTGGCGCTGCCGAACGAGGCGAGCACCATGATGAAGGTGGTAAGCAGCACCATCATCAGCGCGATGCCGTCGAGTCCGAGAGTGAATCGGACACCCCACGACGGAATCCAACGGACGTCGAACAGCTGCTGCCATCCGGTCTTCGCCGGATCGAACGACCACCAGAGGCCGACAGACACGAGAAACTCGAGAGCAAAGACGAATGTGGCGACGGCGGCCGGCCGGCGGGCGCGGCCGGTCACGACCTCGTCTTCCTCCTCCGGAGCGCGGCTGCCACCGAGCAGCACGAGCACGGCCCCGAGCAGCGGCAGGGCGAGCAGCGCGGGCAGGATCCAGCGGTCGTAGCCGACCGAAAGCAAGAACTCGCGCATCTCGTTAGCGGAAGGTGAAGGCGCCCAGCACGAACAGCACACCGACGACGAGCACCCAGGCGTAGGTGCCCACCTGGCCCGACTGCATCTGCGATCCGAACCACCCGATGGCGCGCGTCGCCAAGCCACCCATCGGCACCGTGGTGCCTGGCGCAGCGTCGTCGTCCTTGCTCTGCACGAGCAGGCGCGTCACGCCGTCGATCAGGCCCACATCCACGCCCCGCCACAGCAGGCCGCGCGAGGTGGAGACGAGGGGCTGCACGATCGCGGCGTCGTACGCCTCGTCCACGTAGTATTTGTTCGCCAGCACCCGCTCGAACCCGTGCTCCTCGGGCGACTGCGCCTTGGGAACGAGACGGGCGGGCTTGAGGCGCACGAACGCGAGCGCGATACCGGCGACCGCGATGAGGACCGCCGCACCGATGAGCGAGAACTCCAGCGAGTGCGTCGCCTCGATGGGCGCGCCCTTCGTGACGAGCAGCGTGCCCTGCCCCACCACGGGCTCGAGCCAGTGCTCCAGCGCGGCGACCGGACCGAGTGGAAGGAGCGCGGGGAGGTTGACCCATCCCCCCGTCACACTGAGAACGCCCAGCACGACGAGGGGACCGGTCATCACCCAGGGCGCTTCGTGGAGGTGCTCGCGTTCCCGATCACCGCTGCGATTCGGCCCGTGGAACGTGTACAGCATCATGCGCGTCATGTACACGGCGGTCATGAACGCCGCCGCGAGACCGAGCGCATAGCAGAAGTAGAGGATCGCGCTGCCCGGGATGCCGAACCAGTGCGCGTCGGCGAGCGTGGAATGCTCACGCGCCCGCAGGAAGACGGACCCGAGGATCTCGTCCTTCGAAAAGAAACCGGCGAAGGGGAAGATGCCGGCGATGGCGAGCGTCGCGGCCCACATCAGCAGCCACGTGGTGGGCATGTACTTCTTCATCCCCCCCATGTTGCGCATGTCCTGCGCGTCGTCGTGGTTGCCCGTGTGGTGATACGCGCGGTGCATGGCGAAGATCACCGAGCCGGCGCCCAGGAAGAGCAGCGCCTTGAAGAAGGCATGCGTCATCAGGTGGAACACGCCGGCCACGTACGCGCC
>JBBQDE010000063.1:0-10036 GCA_038319425.1 Gemmatimonadales bacterium | reverse complement strand
GCTGAAGGAGCGCCCCGTGACGGCGCGCGCGCTGGCGCGCACGATGGAAGTGCTCGACACGACGCTGGCGGCGACGCCGCCGCCACGGCGTGAGCAGAGACGCAAGCGAGGGGGAGGTGCAGGTGCCCGATCCAAGGCAGGAGGCAGCGACCGCTGACCCGTTCGTGAGCAGCCGACAACCGCTCTACACGCGACCGATGCCAGGAGGCGGTTACGTGCGGGTGGAGCTCACGGTCAGCGATCGCGGCGACGTGGCCCGGGAGCGACTTCACGGACGTGTGGTGATCGAGCCGCGCGACGTATCCCTCCGGCGCACCGACTCGGCTCCGCTCGTGGTAGAGGAGGTCGAGGGCAACGACGAGAACGCGGTGGTGGCGGAGTGCTTCCGGATCGCGCGCGACAACGCGGCGATAGCGCGACGCGTGCTGCGCCGGCATCAGGAGATTCGTCGGGCGGACTGACTCGGACGCGCGCGGTCAGCCGGTCGCGGCCCGGAGGGACATCTCGATCTGGCGATTCTCGTCGGACGAGGATTCCCCAGCCCCGGTGCCCGCGGCGGCGCGCGCAGACGGGTGGGCGCCGAGAAGGTGGAGCGTCTGGTGGTAGAAGTGCAGGGTCTGTACGGGAGCGCGAAAGCTTTCGGGGCCGGCACGCGCAATGGCGTAGCCTTCCTCGCGGACGCGGCGCGGGAGCGCCCGCGCCAGCGGATGCTTGAGGAGTCGCCGGATCTCCGTTCCGTTGCGCGCGAGCAGGGCCGCGCACAAGCCGTCCAGATAGTCGAGCATGTTCCGCCCCGAGATTGGACCTAAAAAACATATTGCGACTAATGTGCCAGACGCAAGAGGCAGCCTGGTCGCCGTCCCGGCGGGCGGCGGCCGTCCGGCGCCCTACTCGGTGAACAGGTCGAAACGCACGCCCCGCCGGGCCCCGCGCCGCTTCCTGGGGGCGAACCGGAAGAGCTGGGCCGGGCGGCCGCGCCCTTCGCTGCGCCATTCATCCGTGGGCTCCACCAGATAGCTCGCCTGCAGCGCCCGCCGAAAGCTCGCCTTGTGGAGCGGGCGGCCGAGCAGGAGCTCGTACACGCTCTGGAGGTCGCTGAGTGTGAAGGTGGGCGACAGGAGGCGGAACGCGAGCGGCGACTGGTCCACCCGTTGGCGGGCAACCGCGGCCGCGCGCTCGACCACGGCGCGATGGCGCGGGGTGAGGGTGGGCAGCGCATCGAGCGGGAACCACTCGGTGTCCGCGGCCGGCGCCTCGGCGCGCGCCGGTACGAGCGCGACGATGCCGATCGAGACGTCGGCATCTCCTGGGTGGCGCTTTCCGTCGCTGAAGGCGCCAGCCTGTTCGAAGAATGCCGGGGCCGCGCCGAGCACAGCTTCGGCGATGCGCGACGCGGCATCCTCGAGCCCTTCATCGAGCCGCGGGGCGTCCCACGGCAGCGTCCAGCGCTCGCGGGCGCCGGGGGGCGCGCGAACGAGGAGCACGGCGAGCGCGTCGGCGCGTGGCGACAGCACGACGACGTCCACGGCGAGCGTCGTCCGGCGGACGGCTGATTTCATCGGGGTGGAAGAGCGCTCGCGCATGACGCGCGAATTAGTAACAAACGGTCACTAATGTCAAGGGCGCACTTCACACGCGTCGGCCTGAATAGTAGCAGTATGCTCAAAAAGGCTCGCGACGGCGTGGACGGTGATATACGCCATTCCGGAAGCCGAGTCAACGGACGATCTGGCAGTCGTCGATGCCGAGCTGACCTGCCTCGAACGTCTACGGCAAGTCGAGGAGGGCGCGCAGGAACGCGGCGGGCAGCACGACGGCCGCGGCCGCGGCACAGCGACCGTCGATCTGCTGACAGCCGCGGCGTTTACGGCATTGCCGCCGCCGGCTGTGGCGTGGTGAGCACGTCGCGGCGCAATCCCGCACCGTAGCCGGCGACTGCCGGAATGGTGATGGGAAGCTGGCCGGTGATCGCCGCGGCACCGAGCAGCGCGCGTGCCGCGGCACGCTGCGAGACCGGCATGCTGCCCCACGCCACCAGATAGGCCGACGTCGCCGGCAACTCGGCGGCGATGTACGGATTGGAGAACGTCGTGAGAATCACCTTCGTCCCATTCTTCTGAAGCCCGTCGATGAGCGCGGCCATGCCCTCAGGCGCGGCCAGTGTGGCCGTCGACGAGCTCGCGCCGAAGTACGACGACACGATCGCGACGTCGGCACCCTGCGCGGCGCGCAGCGCGTTCTCCACCGAGGCGGGAAAGAGTGCGGGCTGCGGGCTCGCGACGTAGGTGCCGCCCGCGACCGCGGCGCCGGCACCAGCACCCGATGCCGCACCATAGAGCGACTCCGGCGACAGCGTGAGCATGCGTAGCGCGGGGAAGGCACCTCTCAGCTCACCATTGAACGATGTGCCGGCGGCGAGATCGACCTTCGGCGCGATGGTGATGCTGACGACACGCGCCGTGCGTGGCAGTCGGGCCAGCGGCACGAGGTTCAGCGAGTCCCTGACGAGGGTGATGGCGCGCTCCGCGGCCACCCGGGCGGCCGCCTGGTTGACGCTGTCGCCGACGACAGCTCGCATGGCCTGCACGTCCACGAACCGCTGACGGTCCAGCCCCATCTCGTGCTTCGCCGCGAGCAGCTTGCGGACCGACGCGTCGATGCGCGATTCCAGGAACCGACCCGTTCGCACGCCATCCACGACGGCGTCGATCGCGCCGACGTTGTCGGTGGGCATCAGCAGCACATCCGCGCCGGCCAGCACGGCGCGTTGGGTCACCTCACCCATCGACATCTTGCCGAGCACACCGTTCATGTCGAGCGCGTCGGTGATGACGAGCCCCTGGAAGCCGAGGTCGCCGCGCAGCAGATCCGTCATGATGTGCGGGTTCAGCGTGGCGGGGAGCGACGACGTGTCGAGCGCGGGGATGACTCCATGAAAGGTCATCACACCGCGCACGCCGGCGTTCACGGCGGCGCGGAAGGGGACCAGCTCGACACTGTCGATGCGGGCGCGCGATGCATCCACGCGCGCGAGCTCGAGATGCGAGTTCTGCTCGGTGTCACCGTGTCCGGGGAAGTGCTTGGCCGTCGCGAGCATTCCATTTTCCTGGATGCCGCGCACGAGGGCCGCGCCGAGCTTCGCGACGAGCTGCGGATTCTCACCGAACGAGCGCAGCGAGATGACGGGGTTCTTCGGGTTGTTGTTGACGTCCACCACGGGGGCGAACGCCATGTGGATGCCGAGTGCGCGCCCCTCCACGGCCGTGGCGCGGCCCATCGCGTATGCGAGCGCGCTGTCGCGCGTGGCGCCGATGCCCATCTCGTATGGAAAGCTGGTCGCGCCGCCGAGGTCGATGGCGTTGGGCAGGAAATAACCACCACGAGCCCGGAACGCCGCGCCGGTCTCGAGATCGGCGCCGACGAGCAGGGGGAGCGCGCTCGCGCGCTGCAACGCATTGAGCTTGGCGGCGATCTCGGTCGGCGAGCCGACGGAGATGATGATTCCGCCGAGGTGCTGGTCGCGGATCAGGCCCTGAATGCGCCGGAAATTCGCGTCGTCATCGGGAGTGTAGTCGCCGAGCACCCAGGGCCAGACCATCTGCGCGGCCTTGTCGCGGAGCGACAGGGTGGCGAGCACGGAGTCGGCCCAGCGAAGGTCGGCTGACGAGTTCGCCCGCGAGGCCGGCGCCGGACCGGCGCTCGAGATGATGGTCGTGCCGCTCATGGGAACGGGCGCGGAGCCGGCCGCACTGCCGCCGGTCAGGCACGCCGTCGCGCCGAGGCTCAGCGCCGCCATGCCGACCAGCGTCCGGCGCCATACGAGCCCCCCCGAGCGTGTTACCATGCGATCGTCCCCTGTTTGGTGGTGTCCACTTCTTCCTCGCCTCCCTTCTTGAAGAGGAAGGCCTCCATGTTCTTGGTGAGGAAGCTTCGTGCCTGTGGGTCCATGACGTTGAGCCCGTAGTGATTGATCAGCATGGTCTGCTGCTTCAGCCATTGGCTCCAGCAGTCCTGGCAGATCTCGTTGGGCACACGGGCGCCGATCGGGCCAGGGAACGGCGCGCGTTCGAATCCGGCGCGCGTCTGTCCGCAGCGGACGCAGGTAACGGTGGCGGGCATGGGGGTGATCTCCGGGCTGGTTGCTGCATGAAATCTACACGGAACGACGCCCGTCGGTCCCTGGTTTCGGCTCTCGGCAAGCGAAAGGCACACCGAGCCAACAGGTGTGCCCGCCGAAAGCCGAGAGCCGACGAGCGCCGTCGCCGCTAGGCCACGACGGGCTCCACCGCATTCTCATCGCGCCGCTTCGCATCGGACCCGTAGTTTCGTGCGTACTCGATCTTCGCCAGGCCCATCACCTTGAGGCCACGAATGTAGATCCAGCCGATGTCGAGCTCGAACCAGCGCGCCTTGAACTTGGCGCTCTTCGGGTCGGCGTGGTGATTGTTGTGAAGCTCCTCGCCGCCGAGCCAGATGGCGATGGGCGAGATGTTCCGGCTCTCGTCCTTCACCTCGAAGTTGCGGTAGCCGAGTGCGTGGCCGATGCCGTTGATGACGCCGGCGGCCCAGAGCGGGATCCAGATCATCTGAATCCCCCACACGAGCGGGCCGACGAAGAACCCGAACAGATACGCGTCGATGCCGAGCATGACGAGCACGCCCGTCCAGTTGAGAGGCGTCAGCAGGTGCCGCTCGAGCCAGTCGTTCGGTGTGCCCTTGCCATACTTCTCGAGCATGCCGGGCTGACGAACGGCCTTCCGGTAGTAGAACGCTCCCTTCAGCAGGATCTCCCGCAGCCCCTCGACCACAGGGCTATGCGGATCGCCCTCGCGATCGGCGAAGGCGTGATGCTTCCGGTGACACGCGACCCATTCCTTGGTGACGATGGCGGTGGTGAGCCACAGCCAGAGACGCATCGGGATCGCGGCGATCGCATGGAGCCGCACGCCACGATGCGTCTGCGCACGGTGAAGAAAGAGGGTGACGCTCACGTTGGTGAGGTGTCCCGCCACGACGACGAAGAGCACCGGGATCCACCATCTGCTGGCCCACGCACCGAACTCGAACATTGTTGCTCCAGTTGGAAGCTGCGTTACTGGTGGTACGTCTGCGTTCAACCGCGCAACGGCCGTGGGTACATGGTACAGGGTACACCGTACCCGGTCTCACGTGCTCCTCCGTCACGCTCTCGAACTGACCACGACCGTCGGCGGGATGCGGGTCAAGCATACCGCGTACCTCATACCACTGACCGTGTACCCTGTACCGACCCGCGTCCCGTCGTTCAGACGGAGAACGCCAATCTAACCAGCCGTAGGTGCGGCAACCATGCGGGCGAATCCCGAAACCCGCATGGCCGACGCGTGATGCTAGGGCAGCGGCCGCCCGCCGATATCGCCGCTCAACCCACCTGCGGTCGACGCCGGCGTGTTCGTCGCCGGTGGTGTGCCCCACACATCGTTGGTCGCGTTGAAGTCGGGCACCACGCCGTCCGGCCACAGCCGCGCGCCCGTGACCTGCCCCTTCACGGCGAGCAGGGCACTGTAGCGGTCGGTGCGCGACCAGATCTCCACCGGCAGCGACACGTCCTGCGTGGTATTGTCGGCGAAGCGGAGCCGCAACTTGACCGGGAACGGCACCGCGCTGTTTCGGCGCAGCGCCACCTCGGCGTAGTTCTGCCCTTCCTGCTGACGCATCGTCACGTTGTCGATGCCGAGGTCGAGCAAGTCGGTGGAGTAGAAGAACGAGCGCCAGTACCAGCCCAGATCCTGCCCGGAGACGTTCTCCAGCGTGCGGAAGAAATCGCCGGGCGCGGGATGCTTAAACGCCCAGCGGTTGATGTACTCGCGGAAGGCGCGATCGAACGTCTCCTTGCCTACCACGTTGTCGCGAAGGGCGAGCAGCACGGCACCGGGCTTCCGATAACCGATTGCGCCGAGCGCGCGCGCATCGATACGGTCGGGCGGAGTCATGAGTGGCGAGTCGATGCGGTTGTCGACGGTCGCCTTCCAGTTGGTCTGATAGAACGGATACGAGTTGGTGCCCGGATAGCGACGCTCGTTCGCGAACGCGTTGATGTAGGTATTGATCCCCTCATCCTGCCATGCGTAGCGCCGCTCATTGGAGCCGACGATCATCGGGAACCACTCGTGCCCGTGCTCGTGATTGACCGTGCCGAAGATGGAATTCGGATCGTCGAGCGGGCTGCCGTAGTGCACCATCACGAACATCGGATATTCCA
Source organism: Gemmatimonadales bacterium (assembly GCA_038319425.1). GTDB lineage: Bacteria > Gemmatimonadota > Gemmatimonadetes > Gemmatimonadales > Gemmatimonadaceae > AG11. The sequence goes on along the minus strand of JBBQDE010000063.1, from coordinate 3,795 downwards.
TCCCGCCCACCGGGCCCGCGACCGACGTGGCCTGCGGATAGGGATACTTGAAGAAGAGCTCCGAGTAGTTCTTGATCGTCCACGCGGTCTGCTCGGCGCCCTGCTCCCACGCCTTGCCCGCCTTGGCGAACTGGTAGTACGACTGCGCGAGCACGCCGTTCGCATTCACGGCGTCCCACCGGAAGTCGGGTGCGGCGGCCCACGCCACGTCGCGCACGTTCAGCGCACGGAAGCGCCAGATCTTCGTACCGGGCGTCGGCCTCGCGACCGCCTCGGCCTGCGTGACGATCGGCACCACGGCGTCCGACTTCGCCGCACGCGCCAGACGCTCGCGCTGCGCCGCCGTGAGGACCTCGGTGGGATTCTGGAGGAGACCGCTCGCCGCCACGGTGTAGCCCGCGGGCGCGGTGACGCTGAAGTCGATGTCGCCGTACTCCAGGTAGAACTCGCCCTGGCCGAAGTACGGATCGGTGTTCCAGCCACGGATGTCGTCGTAGACGGCCATGCGCGGATACCACTGCGCGATCTCGTAGAGCGTGCCGTCGCGCCCCATGCGGTCGGAGCCGTGCTCCGGCACGCGGAACGCATAATTCATGGTAATGGTGATCTTTCCGCCCTTCGGCGCGATGCCCTGGTCGAGGTCGATCCGTCCCATCGTGTCGTCTACCTTCACGGTGGCCGGTCGGCCGTTCACCTGCACGCTGGTGAGGTCATACCCGCCCTCGAAGCCGCGCACGCCCCAGCGCGAGTCGGCGGGAAACAGGGCCGTGCCCTTGCTCCCGGGCCGATAGAGGTTCTGGTCGAGCTGAACCCAGACGAACCGCAGGCTGTCGGGCGAGTTGTTGGTGTATCGGATGGTGACCGCACCGCTCACCCGCTGCTGAGTTGTGTCCAGAGCGACGGCGATGGTGTAGTCGGCGCGCTGCTGCCAGTAGTCCGGGCCGGGCGCACCGCTCGCGGAGCGGAACGAGTTGGGGCCCGGCCACTCCATGCGATCCACCCGCGCGATGGGGTCATCTATCGTGGTGCGGACCGCGGCTCCCGCGACGACGCTGCCGGTGGCTGGTGCGCTGGTGCTCGTGGATGTCGAGACCACCGTGTCCACGCGTACCGGGGTCAGAACCTGCGGCCGCTGGCCGGCGCAGGCGGCGCCGCCCAACAGTGAAAGAACGAAAAAACGATTCACGTGCGTTCCAGTTCGAGAGGTGGGACAAACGACCGAGTGACTGACGGACCCGGACGGGTCCGCCAGAGGCTCCGGACAAATGACACGGTATGACAACCGCAACGGAAGTGCCGAACATCATCGAGCGAGCACAGCGCCCTTGCTCTCGGAAGCCGAGTCCCGTACCCTCTCGGCATCCATGTCACGACGCACGATCGACACATCCGCGCACGAGAGGACGAGCCTGATACCGCCAGCACCCGCCGAGGCTCCGGGGGCATCGCGTGAAGCCCGGCAAGCCACGACGACGGGTACCCAGCGCCTCGAGGCGCGGGTCACGGGCCGCGTGGCCGACTTTCAGCGACGACTCCCGCGGAACCTTGCGGCCAGCGCCCTGGGGTTGGGCACGTACCTGGGTGACTGCACCGATGCCGAGGACGACGCCTACGCTCAGGTCGTGCACGCCGCGATCACCGCCGGCGTGAACGTCTTCGATACGGCGATCAACTACCGGTGCCAGCGTTCCGAGCGGGCTGTTGGGCGTGCTGTGGTGGAAGCGATCGCCTCAGGCGAAGTGCGCCGGGACGAACTGATCGTGTGCACGAAAGGGGGGTACGTGGCGCTCGATCGCGAGCCGCCCGCCTCACGCGAAGCGTACGAGCAGTGGCTGGAGCGTGAGCTGTTCGCGACCGGGCTGGTCGCCCGCGACGAGCTCGTGCGAGGAGGCCATTCGATCGCGCCCCGGTACGTGGCGCACCAACTCTCGCAGAGTCGCGCCAATCTCGGGCTTCAAACGATCGACATCTATTATCTCCACAACCCGGAGGAGCAGCTGCTCGCCGTGGACCGGGCCACGTTCCGGCAACGGATGCGCCTCGCGTTCGCGCTGCTCGAGGAGCGGGCGGCCGCGGGTGAGATTGCCGGCTACGGCTGCGCGACGTGGAACGGGTTTCGAGTCACGCCGGAGCACCGCCAGCACCTCGTGCTGGCCGAGCTGATCGCGCTCGCCCGGAACGTGGGAGGGACGACGCATCATTTCCGCGCGGTGCAGCTTCCGGTGAGCCTCGCGATGACCGAGGCGGCGCGACTGCCGACGCAGCCACTGGGGCGCAAGCTGGTCCCACTGCTCGAAGCCGCCGATGCGCTAGGTGTGGGCGTCGTGGCGAGCGCCCCCTTGATGCAGGGCCGCCTCACCACCGGCCTGCCGAACGAGACGCACGAGCTCTTTCCTGGCTGCGCGACGGACGCCCAACGGGCGCTGCGATTCGCGTCGTCGCTGCCGGGCGTGAACGTGGTGCTGGCCGGGATGCGTCGGCGCGAGCATCTGGTGGAGAACCTCGACGCGTGGCGGGCCTGACCGCTATTCGATGATCAACGAATGCACGGACCCGGTGGACAGCTCCACCACGGCGATCCGGTGCGCGTTGGTGTCGGCCACGTAGACCACGCTTTCGCCGACGGCGAGCCCGGACGGCTCGTGGAAGCCACCGACCCAGCGCTCGACGCGACGCGACGCGGGATCCACCCATTTGACAGCGTCGTTGTAGGTGTCGCACACGAGCAGGCGGCCGTCCGGCGCGAGCGCGATCCCTTGTGGATGCTGGAGTCGGACGTCGTCGCCTACGCCGTCCACGTCGCCGAAGTCGAACAGCCCCGTGCCGATGAGGGTACGCACGCCGCCACGCGGGGGCCGGTCTGCGACGCGCACCGCGCTCGATTCGGCGTCCACGAAATGCATCACGTCGGCCCCGCCGCAGATCCCCATCGGTTGGGCGAGCGCGGCCTCGGCGTGCGGGCCGTCGTGCAGCTCCTCCGCGCCGCTGCCGCTCGCGACGGCGACCGCCCCGGTGGCGAGAGTGATCGTCCAGAGCTGATGGATGCCCGCCATGGCGACATGGAGCTCGCCGTCCACGAGTGCGAGATCCCACGGGGTGGCGAGCGCGCCGCGCGCCTCGTCGACGGCGCTCCGCAACTGCCGTCCGGTGCCGGCGATGGTACGCGTCGCGCCGGTGCGCAGCGACACCTCGCGCACGGTGTGGCTGCCGGCGTCGGCGACATAGAGCAGGTCGCCGCTGAACGCGAGCCCCTGCGGGTTGACGAACGCCGGATCCGCTCCATCGCGATAGCCGGCTCCCGTCCCTCCGATCGTGCGCTCGACACGCACGTGGATGCCGCGCTCGTCCACGGAGCCGACGAGCACGCGCTGATGCCCGCTATCGGCGATAGCGATGCGCCGGCCGTCCACCGCGACCTTGCCGGGAAAGGCGAGCAGACCCGTGGGTACGATCGATGGCTCCGAGGCGAACCGCAGCGAGCCGGGGACGAGTTTGCCGGCGGCGCGCGCCGACGCCAGCACGCGATCGACGAACGGCGCGATGGCGTCCGCGGTGAACTCGCCCGCCTTCATCCCGACGACGAAGCCGCGCGGATCCACCGCGACGAGGGTCGGCCAGGCACGGACCGCGTAGGCGCGCCAGAGACGGAACTGACGGTCGTTGATCGTGGGGTGCGTGGCGCCGAGCCGGATGGACGCATCACGGATGCGATGCGTCTCGCGCTCCGCCAGAAACTTGCCGCTGTGCACGCCGACGACGGCGACCGTGTCCGGGTACCGATGCTCGAGCTCCCGC
>JBBQDE010000062.1:0-10126 GCA_038319425.1 Gemmatimonadales bacterium | reverse complement strand
CGTGCTGCAGGCGGATGGCGAGCTGCTCGGACCGACACCGGCCGAGGTCACCGTCGAGCCGCTGGCGGCTCACCTTCTCGTACCCCGACCGTGAACGACGAACCCGGCCCCACGGCTGCCGACGCGCTGCGCGAGCTCCGGTGCGAACGCGACGCGCTGCTCCGCCTGAACGAGACGGCGGCACTCGAACGGGAGGCGCTGGTCGCGCTGGCCGAGCGTCGCGCCACTCGGTTGCAGGCGCTGCAGGAGATCGGGTCGCTCCTCGCCCGTTCGCTCGACGAGGAGACGATCCTCCGCACGCTCGCCGAGGAGCTCGAGGGATTCCTTCCTGTGTCGCGTGTCGTCATCGGATCCACCGACGCGGCCGGCGCCCTGTGGACGCGCTCGTATCGCGGCGACGGCCAGGAGCGCGACGCCGACTCCGTGCCGTCCGAGCTCGTGGCGCTGGCGCACGCATCGGTGCAGGCGCGCCGCGTGGTCTCGGAGCCGGGACAGGTGGCGGTGCCGATCATCCTCGCCGGCTCGGTGCTCGGCGTGATCGCTCTCCAGCAGCGCGGCGCCGAGGCGTTGCACCCCGACGACGTGGAGCTTCTGCGCATCATCGGGGCGCAGGTCGCGTCGTCGGTGAGCAACGCCCGCGTGTATGCCGACAGCCGGCGCCAGCAGCGACAGATGGAGGCGATGGCCGACGTGGCCCGGGCCGTGGGCGAGTCCCTGCGGTTGGAGCAGGTGCTGCGCCTGATCCTCGGTCACGCCACGGCGTTGCTCCGCACCGACGGCGCCTGCATCTCGCTCCTGCGTGGCGAGTCGCTCGAGGTCGTCGCGGCCACGGGCACCGGCGAACCGCTGGTGGGCATGTGGCTGCCCCTTGTCGGCAGCATGAGCGGACGAGCGGTGCGCACGGGAGCGAGCATCGTCGGCGACACGTTGAACGACCCCGATGCCTTCCCGCCGACGGTCACCGCCGCCTCGATTCGCAACGTGATCATCGTGCCGCTGTCCACCGCGCAAGGTCCCGTCGGCGCGCTCACGGTGTTCAATCGCGGCGCGGCGTTCACCCCGGATGCGGCAGAGGTCCTGCAGCGCTTCGCCGACCAGGTGGCCGTGGCCGTCGTGAACGCGCGGCTGTTCGAGGACGTGACGGCGAGCCGCGCGCTGGCCGAGCGGCATCAGCGCGTGGTGGAGACGTCGTCGGACGCGATCGTGATCACCGACCTGGAGCGGCGCATCGCCTTCGCGAACCCGTCGGCGATCTCGTTCTTCGGTCACGGCGACAACCTGATCGGCATGCCCGTGTCGCGAACGATTCCGGACGAAGCGCGCGAGTACGTGCGCGGCAGGGAGGACGACGCGCTCGCTGGCGAACCGCAGCGCTATGAGAGCTTCGTGCTCACCGCGACGGGAGAGCGGCGCATCGTGGCCGTCACCACCGCACCCCTTCGCGAGCAGGGAGCCGTTACCGGCATCGTGGCGTCGCTGCGTGACGTGACGGAAGAGCGTCGCGCGCGAGATTCGGTGATCCAGTCGGAGACTCGCTACCGGAACCTGTTCGAGTCGGCGAGCGACTCCATCTACACGATGGACGTGCGAGGCACCTTCACGTCGGTGAACGAGGCGACGGCGGTGATGAGCGGCTACGCCCGCACCGCGCTGCTCGGATACCATACGCAGATGCTGTTCGACGACGAGCAGGAGCTGACGCTGGTCGCGGAACAGTTCAGCCGCGCGCTCACCGGCGCGTCGGTGCGGTACGAGTGCCACTTCCGGCGAGCGGACGGTGTGCGGCGGCTGGTGTCGGTCACGAACACGCCCATCCGGCATGGCACGGAGATCGTCGGGGTGCTGGGGGTGGCGCGCGACGTGACCGATGAGCGCGCGGGCGCCGTTGCGCTGGCCAGGTCGGAGGCGCGCTACACGCGACTCGTGGAGTCCGCGTCGGACGCGATCTTCACGCTGGACGAGGTCGGGCAGTTCACGGCCGTCAATCGCTCGCTCGAGCTGGCGGTGGGGCTCACGCGCGATGCGCTGCTCGGCGCGTCGTCGGCGCTGGTGCTCGACGCCCGCGACGTCGCGAGCGCGACGGAGCTGCTGCGCCAGACGTTCCAGGGGGAGCGGTGCCGCGGCACGGTGCGCTATCGTGCGGCCGACGGCTCGATGCGCGACGGCTCCGTCATCACCGCGCCCATCTTCGAGGACGGCGTGATCACCGGCGCGCTCGGCATCATGCGCGACATCACCGACGAGCGGCGCCTGGCCGAGCAGCTGCTCCAGCAGGAGAAGCTCGCGGCGGTCGGACAGCTCGTGAGCGGCGTGGCCCACGAGCTGAACAACCCGCTCGCCGGCGTCATGGCCTTCTCCGAGCTGCTGTTGCAGTCGAGCGCGTCGCACGACGCCGATGCCCGGCAGGCGCTGGAGACGATCCACCACGAGGCGATGCGCGCCGCGAAGATCGTGTCGCACCTGCTCACGTTCGCGCGGCAGCGGCCGGCCGAGCGCATGGAGGCCGATCTCAACGGCATCGTCACGGATACGATCGAGCTGCGGCGATACGCGCTGCGTGCGGCGCAGATCGAGCTCGACGTCGTGCTCGATCCGACGCTGCCGCTCACGTGGGCCGATCCGTTCCAGCTGCAGCAGGTGCTCCTGAACCTCATCGGCAACGCCGAGCAGGCGCTGGCCGGCTGGGATGGCGTCCGCCGCATCGCCGTCTGGACGCGCCACGATGCGGAGTGGCTCGAGATCGCTGTCTCGGACACTGGCCAGGGCATCCTCGACGAGCAGCGTGATCAGATCTTCAATCCATTCTACTCCACGAAGCCGGTGGGGCAGGGCACGGGGCTCGGGCTCTCGATCTCGGACGGGATCGTGCGCGAGCACGGCGGACGAATCCGGGTGGAATCGCAGCCGGGCGAGGGCGCGACCTTCCGCATCGAGCTGCCGGTGATTCCGGCGGGCGAGCGGCCGGTGGCGAGGGCGGGCACTCGCCGTCCGGCGACGACGCCGCGACGACGGATGCTGGTGGTGGACGACGAGCCCGCGATACGCGCCGCGATCGGTACCTTTCTCACGTCGCTCGGCCACACCGTCACGTCGGCCGCCGGCGGGCTCGAGGCCCGCGCGCTGCTGGACGCGAGCGAGTATGATGTGGTGCTGCTGGATCTGCGGATGCCGGACCTGGCTGGCGACACGCTGTATGAGGAGCTGCGCGACCGTGACCCACGCCATGCCCGCCGCGTCGTGTTCGTGACGGGCGACGTGCAGAGCGAGGCGGCACGCCGGTTCCTCGATCGGTCCGGCCGGCCCGTGGTGGGGAAGCCCTTCCAACTGGATGAACTCGCAACTGTGCTCGCCGGCGTGACGACCTGATGGCGAAGATCCTGATCGTCGACGACGAGCCGGACATCGTCTCCGCATTCGGGCGATACTTCGAGCGCTCGGGGCACGACGTGCTGCGCGCCGCGACCGGGGAGCAGGGTGTCGCCCTGGCCGCGAGCGAGCGCCCCGCCGTGATACTGCTCGACCTGCACCTGCCCGACATCTCCGGGTTCGAGGTGCTGGAGCGCACGCGCGAGCATCGGCCGGTCGTGATCATGATCACGGGGCACGGCGACATTCCGCTCGCCGTGAAGGCGATGCAGATCGGCGCGGAGGGCTTTCTCACGAAGCCGGTGGAGTTGGCGCACCTGGGCGCCGTCGTGGACCGCGCGCTGGAAAAGGCGCAGCTGCGCGAGCTCACCCGCGCGGCTGGCGCGCGCACCGGGCACGCCGCGACCGAGATGCTGCTCGGCCCATCCGCACCGATGCGCGAGCTGGCGCAGCAGATCGAGGTGCTCGCGCGCAGCGAGCGAACGGTCGCCCTCCTCGTCGGGGAGAGCGGCGTGGGGAAGGGTCGCGTCGCCCGCGCCATCCACACGCTCGGGCCGCGCGGCGCGCGACCGTTCTCCGAGGCGAGCGGCGGCCTGCGGCCCACCGCCACCCTCGACGCCGTGCTGTTGGGCGTCGAGCGGCAGGGCGAGGGACCGCTGCCCGGACTGTTCGAGGCGGCGGACGGCGGAACGCTGTTCCTCGACGAAGTGGGCGAGCTGCCGGACGAGCTGCAACCGAGGCTCTTGCGCGCGCTCGAGGAGCGGCGCGTGCGGCGCGGCGGAGGCACGCGCGACGTGCCGGTGGACGTGCGGCTCATCGCCGCCACGGTGCGCGATCTCGCGACCGAAGTGACGGAAGGGCGATTCAACGAGGACCTGTATTATCGCCTCAGCGTGATGCCGCTTCACCTGCCGCCGCTGCGCGCGCGCTCGCCCGAGGATCTGCGCGAGACCGTCGCTGCGCTGGTAACCGAGCTTCGCCGCGGGCTCCAGCACGCGCCGTACGGCGTGAGCGACGAGGCGCTCGAGGTGATCGGGAGCTATCCGTGGCCGGGCAACGTGCGCGAGCTGCGCAACGTGCTCGAGCGGGCGCTCCTGCTCGCGCGCGGCGAGGAGCTGGTGGGTGTGACGCACCTCGCGGCGGAAGTGCGCGGCATCGGCGACGACGCTTCGCTGCCGCACGTGTCGCGATCCCTCTCCGAGGTGGAGCGGGCGCACATCGAGCGCACGCTGCGCGCGCACAACGACAACCGAACGCGGGCGGCGCGCGAGCTCGGGATCTCTCGCGCGACCCTGATCAAGAAGATTCGCGAGTACGACCTGGGTGAGCGCGCGAGCGCGACCCCACTTCGCGTGGAGGGACGATGACCGAGCTGCACGAGCATGATGCGATGATATGCCGGGCCTGCGGCAACGAGGAGCGTGCGTCGGAAGGATATCCGTGCGTGAAGTGCGGCACGTTCATCTGCCAGATCTGCAACCTGCGCGGCGTGGAGAAGTGCAAGGCGTGCGCGCAGAAGGAGATCCCGATGCCGAAGTGGCTCGAGGATTGACGCGAGCCGCTCGATGACGTCGTTCGGCGCCTGCGGGCTCGTCGTGGGCCATGCCACGGACGTATCGGGTGCCACCGGGTGCACCGTGGTGCGCGGCGAGACCGGTCCGTTCCGATGCGGCGTTCACGTCGTCGGTCGGGCGACGGGCACCCGCGAGCTGACGCTGCTCGAGCCCGGCCAGCTCGTCGATCGCGTGGACGCCATCGTCCTTGCCGGGGGCTCGGCGTATGGGCTCGACGCCGTCGCCGGCGTGATGCGATGGATGGAAGAGCGCGGGCACGGCTTTCCCGTCGGCGCCGGCGTGGTGCCCATCGTTCCGGCCGCCGTGGTGTTCGACCTCACGCCACTGGGCCGGTTCGACGCGCGGCCCACACCGGCGATGGGCTTCTCGGCGTGCGATGCGGCGACGGCCGAGGTAGAAGAAGGATCGGTCGGCGCGGGAACGGGCGCCACGGTTGGCAAGGTCGCCGGCCCCGAGCGCAGCATGAAGGGCGGTGTGGGCGCCGGCAGCGCGGAGGCGGGTGACCTCGTGGTGCGGGCGCTCGCCGTGGTGAACGCGCTCGGCGACGTGCGCGATGCGGCGGGGCGGATCGTCGCCGGCGCGCGCGACGAGCATGGGGGCTTCATCGACAGCGCGATGTGGATGGCGCTCGGCGGCGACGAGCAGCGGAGCTTCGACGCGCTCGCGGGACGCAACACCACGCTGTGCGTGGTGAGCACCAACGCCGCGCTCGACCAGGTGCAACTCGCGTCGCTGGCGCGCGCCGCCAGCGCGGCGCTGTATCGGCGCATCACGCCGGTCGGGACGGCGTTCGACGGCGACGTCGTCTTCGCGACCGCGCCGCTCGACGGTGGGGTCACCGCGAAGCCGGCGCAGGTCGAGGCGCTCGCTGTGCGGGCACTCGAGATGGCGATCGAGCGCGGCGTGCGCACGCGCCTGCCGGGAGACGTCGTCGCGGGATGACGACGGACCCGAACTGCGCGATCGTCCGCACGCCGGTCGCGCCCGTCTTCGCCGAGCCGCGCGTCGCGAGCGCGCAGATCTCGCAGCTCGTGGCCGGCCGCTGCCTCGATCTGCTCGAGCGGCGGGACGACTGGTATCGAATCCGCGGACCGGACGAGTACGAAGGGTGGCTCCATCGCGGCTATCTCTCGCCGGCGCCGCACGACGGCGCGTACCGGACCGGGCACCTCGACCGCGTCTCGCTCGGCTGCGTGACCACCACCGGCGACGGCGGACGGCGCGCCATGCCCCTCGGCTCGCTGCTGTCGCCGGCCGAGCGCGTGAAGAGCGGCGAGGCGATCGGCATCGGCGAACAGGTTGCCCGCTTTCCCCCGGACGAAGGGGCGATCACGCGCAGCGCACAGCTCTACTTCGAAGGCACGAGCTACCTGTGGGGCGGCGTGACGCCGTGGGGCGCCGACTGCTCGGGACTGGTGCAGACGGTGTTCTGGTTGCACGGCATCCAGCTACGCCGCGACGCGTGGCAGCAGGCGGAGCAGGGTGCGGCCGGCGACACGGATCCGCTCGCGTCGCGGAAGGGCGACCTGCTCTTCTTCTCGGATCGCGTGGACGGCCACATCACGCACGTCGCCATCGCGCTCGGCAACCAGCGGCTCGTGCACCTCGCGCTCGGCCGCGGCGGCTATGCGGTGGACAATCTCGCCGACGAGAAGGATCCGTATGTCCGGAAGCTGCGCGAGCGGTTCGTGAAGGCCCGGCGAGTGCTCCCGCCCGCGCTGCTGCGGCCGTAACGACCTACTCGCTGCCGCGCACTGCTTTTGCTTCGGCAGTCACGCGGAACCAGCCGCGCACGAGGTAGCCGTTCAGCCGTGCTGGCTCGAACCGGGCGTCGCTTAGCCAGTCGGTGACGATCTTCCGGTTCATCTCGACACCCTGGCCGCTGATCTGGAGCGTGGAGAGATCCGCGCGGCCCGTCGTATCCACCTGCACGAGGATGTCGAGCGACACGGGAACCTGCGGCGTGGCTCCGACGAGGGCCGGCCCTCCACCGCTGATCGGCGTGGGAGGGGTGAGCTCCTCCTGCTGAACCGTGGGGTTGATGCCGGGCCGCACCGCGCAGGCCGAAAGGGCGACGAGCAGGGCGGCGGCGATGGTGCGTGGGATGCGTGCGATCATGGACGGCACCTCGACGTGTGCGGTTGCAGGCGAGACAGGTTGAGCGCGCGGCGGGTCGGCCGGGCGAGCCGGTCGGTCCGCTCGGAATACGGCGTCACGCTAGCCAGAATCGCGCCGCCCGGAATGGTGGCGGCGGTCGTCATTGCCCGCCCGAGCCCAGCTCCGCAGCGAGGCGCTGCAACACCACCGAGAGATCGGGCTGCGCCTCCAGCACGCCGAGCACCGGGTCGACCTTCATCCGTTCCATTCGCTCGACCGCGTTCCTGATGGTGAACGCGCGCGGATCGAGCGACTGGTCGACCTCGCTCCACACGAGCGGCATGGAGACCGTGGCCCCGGGGAGCGGCCGCACGCTGAACGGCGCGACGATGGTCTGTCCGTGCCGGTTCTGCAGGTAGTCGAGATACACCTTCTCCCCTCGCTTCGTCACCTGCCGCGTGATGGTAGCGATGTCTCCGAGCTCGCGCAGGACGACGCGTGCGAGCAGCTCGCCGAGCATCCGCGACTGCGCGTACGTGTACTGGCGGCCGAGGGGAATCATGATGTGGAGCCCCGTCTTGCCCGTGGTCTTCACGAAGTTCGGCAGAGCGACGGCCTCGCAGAGGCGATGCAGCACCTGCGCGGTGCGAATCACATCCGAGAAGGGTGCGTCCTTGGGATCGATGTCGACGACGCACCAGTCGGGAAGCTCGAGCGATCCGACGCGACTGGCCCAGATGTGCACGGGGATCGACCCCATGTTGGCCACGTAGCGCAGCGACGGCTCGTCGTCGCAGACGAAGTAGCGAATCTCGCGCTGGGTCTCCTCGCTCCAGATCCGCTCGACGCGCATCCACTCCGGCACGAACTCGGGCGCATCCTTCTGATAGAACGACTTGCCGTCGATGCCGTCCGGGAAGCGCGTCAGCACCGCGGGACGGTTGCGCAGGTACGGCAGCATCCATGGCGACACCGCGCGGTAGTACTCGAGCATATCGCCCTTCGTGTAGCCGTCGACGGGCCAGTAGACCTTCTTCGGGTTGGAGACGGTAACGGTCTTCGGTGTGTCGGCCGGCGCGGCGGCGGGCGCCGCCTGCGCGGGTGCCTCCGCCGTCGGATCGCTCACCTCGAACGACCGCGCGGCGTCATGCGTCGACAGGTCGCGCTCGCAGTCGCGCACCGGCTTGTCGGGGCGGAGGTGCACGAAGGCAGCGTGCCGCAGCAGGCCGTCGGGCGTCCACTCGCGAAAGCGAACTTCGCACACGTACGTCGGATCGACCCACGTCGTCGTCTTCGTCTCCGGGATCACGTCCGTCGGCACGTCGTCTACCAGCGGTCCGCGGCACGGCGCGTCCGGGCGCACGATCGGCTCGAGCATCGCGGCCAGCCGCGAGAGCATCGCCTCATCGAAGCCCGTACCCACCCGGCCGGCGTAGACGAGCGCGCCGTTCACGAAGTCGGCAAGTTGAAGCGCGCCGAAATGCGAGCGCGACCCGCCGGGGGCGGTGAAGCCGACGATCACGAAGTCGCCCGTGGGCTCCGCCTTGATCTTGAGCCATTCCGACGACCGGCCGGCCCGGTACGGCCCATCCGACTTCTTCGCGATGATCCCCTCGAGCCCGATCGCGGCGACCTGCGCCAGGAACGCCTCGCCCTGCCGGTCGATGTGATCCAGCACGCGCAACGGGCCGAGGGCCGGCACCGCCTGCGCGAGGAACTGCTTCCGCGTGACGAGCGGCAGTGAGCGGAGATCGAGGTCGGCGAGCGCGAGCAGGTCGAACGCGTAGAACGTGGCCGGCAGCTCCACGGCGGCGCGGCGCACGTCCATCGGCGACGAAAGCCGGCCGCGCTGCTGCAGGCGCGAGAAGCTCGGACGGCCCTGCGCATCGAGCACGACCACCTCGCCGTCGAGGATGCACTCGTCGATCGGCAGCGCCCGCACGGCGCGGGCGATCTCGGGAAAGACCGCCGTGTAATCGTTCCCGTTGCGGGTGAGCAGCAGCGCTTCGCCGTGCGCCTTGCTGGCGATGAGCCGGTAGCCGTCCAGCTTGAGCTCGAACAGCCAGCCATCGCGCGTGAACGCGTCGTCGGCCGGCTCCGCGAGCATGGGCTTGAGCGTCTTCGCATCGACGCGCGCCCGTTCCGCGCCGGCCTCCCGCACCGCCGCCACCAGCTGATCGCCGGGATGCTGTCCGGCCTTCACCGCTTCCACCGTGAGGCCGGAGAGCACGGACTCCTCAGGAAATTCGTCGCCCGGGCTCTTCACCCAGGCGTCGCGCTCCTTGATGAGCAGCCAGTCACGCTCGCTCTTCTTGATCTTCACGAGCGTCCACTTGCCGTGCAGCTTGTAACCCCTCAGCTCGAACAAGAGCTTCCCCTCCTCGAGCCCCGTGCGCCAATCCTCGAGGGGCAGCCACTCGCCACGGTCCCACACGATCACGCCGCCCGCGCCGTAGTTCCCCTGCGGGATCACTCCCTCGAAGTCGCCGTACTCGATGGGGTGATCCTCCACCTGCACGGCGAGCCGCTTGTCGTTCATGTCGTACGAGGGCCCCCTCGGTACCGCCCACGAGCGCAGCACACCGTCCATCTCGAGCCGCAGATCGAAGTGGAGCTGGCGGGCCGCGTGCTTGTGCACGACGAACAGCCGGCCGAGTCCGGGCGCGACGACGCCGACCGGCTCGGGCGACCGGTCGGGCGAGCGCTTCGCGCGATAGACGCTGAGCGCATCGGCGGCGTCTGTCGGGTCTGGCGAGTCACTTCCCGGGCTCATGTTCGTCTACAAAGTTCGTCGTCGTTGTCCAGACGGTAGATCCCGACAGTCGCTCGTTATGCTCGCTGCTGCGGGATGACAGATCGGCCTCTGTTCACAAAGATGATGCCGGTGAAAGTCGAGTGGAAAACTATTCCGGCGCCGCGTAGCTTTCCAGCAGCCCCCACCGCGCCGTCCTCCTCAAGCCGCTGCCGCCGATGCCTGCGCGATCGATCGCCTCCGCCACCATCTCGTTCGGACTCGTCTCGGTTCCGATCAACCTGTACTCGTCGTCCGAGTCCAAGTCGAGCGTGTCGTTCAACATGCTCCACAAGAA
>JBBQDE010000061.1:0-10178 GCA_038319425.1 Gemmatimonadales bacterium | reverse complement strand
CCGAAGTCCTGCGACGTGCCGTGCTCGGCGCGACGCTGGCGTGCGGCGCCGGCTGCGGGACGCTACGCGCAACTCTGGCGAGCTATGCGACCGGACCGAACGGGATCAGCCACCCACAAGAGGCGCTTCGCGGGGCGTTCGTCGACCAGGACTTCACGAAGGCGATCGCCTGGCACGAAGACGACGCGCTGCTCCAATCGCTGACCACCGGCATCGCAAGCTACTACGCAAGCCAGTTCGTGCGGAGCGGCGCGGTGCTCGACACCGCGGCGCTGCTGGCCGACGACCGGATCACCGCCAGCGTGTCGAAGGACGGGCTGTCCCTCATGACGAACGACATGGCGCGCCCCTATCAGCCGCGTCGCACCGAACGACTGTTCATCCCGTACTACGCGATGCTCTCCTACGTGCAGCTCGGGGCGTGGGAAGACGCCGCCGTGGAGGCTCGGCGACTCGTGGGCCTGCTGGCCCAGTTCGGCGAGGACCGCGCCGACGACGAGCGGGCGATGCACGGCGCGATGGAGCATCTCGCCGGTGCGGTGTTCGAGCGAGCAGGGGAGTTGAACGACGCTCAGGTGGCGTATCGTGCGGCGCATGCACTGCTGGCTGAGCTGCCCGAACGCGTGCCGCGTGGCACGATCGCGGATGAGGGTGAGCTGCTGGTGATCGTGGAGCGCGGGTTCGTGGCGCACCGCACCACGGAGACGATCGAGCTCTACCTCCCCGACACGGATCGGGATTCGGTCCGCCGTGGTGGCGACGGACACCGGAATGGCGCCAGTGGCTCCTTGAGAGCGGTGGCCGCGGCGCAGGAGCACGCCTTCGGTACCTTCGCTCCGTCGCGGCACCGTCATCGTGACGATGAGAAGGAAGGCTATCACCTCACCGTCGCGTTTCCGTCGCTCCGCCGCTCGGCGCGACCGTGGGGAGGCGAGGTTCGGCTGGCGGTCGACGACGCGACAGTCACCGGGATCGCGGCGTCGTCGGTGGTGGACGACGCGAGCGCGGCGGATGCGCGCCGGGAATGGACCGCCCTCGCCGCTCGCGCCGCCGCGCGCGCGGTGACGAAGTACGCGGTGACGAAGGCGATCAAGGATCGGAAGGGAGAGGTCGCGGGCTCGATCGCGAACTTCGGTGCGTCGCTGCTCGAGCGCGCCGACGTGCGCTCGTGGCATCTGCTGCCCCAGGAGCTCACGCTCCTTCGCGTGCGCGTGCCGGCCGGCACGCGCGACGTGCGCATCGGCGCCGGTGAGGGATGGGCGACTCGCACGGTGCGCGTGGGCAACGTCGTCATTCGCCGTGGGGAGCTGACGATCGTGCCGGTACGGCTGTGGCGGGATCCGCCGCCCGGCCCCGCCGCAGGTCAACCGTCGCTCGCGGAAGCGGACCAGGCGTGCGCGACGTTCTTCTGTCCGTGAGTGCGGGCCAGCCAGCTTGACGCGCTAGCGTCGGCAGGCAGCGCCTTTGCGAGGAAGCGCGTATCGTCACGAGACACCGCAACCGTCTCGCGACCTCAGCCCACCGACTCATGGCCTGGACACCGATACATCTCCCGTCCGACGTCCCGCTGCCGAAAGGACCGTACAGTCCCGCAGTCCGTGCAGGCGACTTCGTCTTCGCGAGCGGTCAGGTGCCGCGCGATCCTGTTACCGGCGCGCTCGCAGGCGACGACGTCGCAACGCAAACGCGCCAGACGTTGTCCAACCTGCAGCGTGTGCTGGAGCAGGCTGGAGCGAGCCTCGCCGACGTGGTGAGCGTGACGGTCTATCTCGCGCGGGCAGATGACTGGGGGGCGATGAATACCGTCTACACTGAAGCCTTCCATGCGCCGTTCCCCAGCCGGACCACCGTGGGCGCCGAGCTCCGCGGCATCCTGGTGGAGATCAGCGCGGTGGCGTACGTGCAGAGGCCGTCTTAACGAACGCGGGGTGCGGGCGTCTTCCATCGTGGCCGCGCTGAAGCGGACCAACACTTTGGAGGCAGAATGCGTAAGACTCGTGTACTGGCACTCGCCATCGCGTCACTCGTGTCCACCGCGTCGTTCGCCGGCGCGCAGGCGTCCACGAGCGCGCCGCAGGGCGGTCGTCAGGCGATGGGCCGCGGGATGGAAGGTCGTCGTGGGGGCGAGCGCGGTGTGATGCGCGGCCTCAAGCTGAGCGACGCGGAGAAGGCGAAGGTGAAGGAGATTCGCACCAAGCAGATCGCTGAGAACAAGTCGCTTCGCGAATCGATGAAGCCGACGATGCAGGAAGCGAAGGCGCTGCGCCAGAAGGGCGATACGGCTGGACTGCGCGCGCTGTGGGACAAGAACAAGGCTGGTCGTGAGCAGATGCAGGCGCTTCAGGTTCGGCAGCAGGCGGAAATCCGTACGGCGCTGAGCCCGGAAAACCAGAAGCTGTTCGACGCGAACGTGCAGCAGCAGGCGACGCGTCGGGCCGAGTGGGCCAAGAATGGCAAGGGTGGGAAGCACGGCCCGCGCGGTCATGCGGGCAACAAGGTCGGCTGAACGCTCGACCTACTCAGGTAGCCGAGGGGAGTGACTGGGCGCTGGTGGGGCGCACAAGCACGAACCGAAGCGACCACGAATGGGTTGGCAGCTCTGCTGCCAGCCCATTCGTGCGTTGCGGCGCCGCGTCGGACAACGCTCGCGGCATGCCCCTGCGTATACTGAGGAGTGCCGGCCGCGACGCGGCCGTCTCGTTACCCACCTCCGCCGGGCTCGTCATGTCATCCACTCGTCTCGCCGCCCTGCTGCTGGCCGCCTCACCGCTGGCCGCGCAGCAGGCCGCACAGCGCTCGTTCCAGCTCGCCGATTGGTATCGGCTCACCACGCTGAGCGGGCCTGCGATCTCCCCCGCCGGCGATCGCGTGGCCGTGACGGTGACGACCGTCCGGGAGGCGGAGAACAAGCGCCACAGCGAAGTCTGGGTGGTGCCAACGGTGGGTGGAGAGCCGCAGCGCTTCACCTCGCCCAGCACGGAGAGCAGCGCGCCCCGCTGGTCGCCCGACGGCAAGTACCTCTTCTTCACGTCCTCGCGCGCCGGCGGCAAGGGAAACACGTGGGCCATCCGCATGGATCTGCCGAGCGGCGAGGCCACGCAGATCGAGAAGTACCCGAACGGATCCACGCCGAGAGATCACCGCTTCGCCGTGTGGGCCGATGCGGACAGCGCGCCGGCAGTGGATTCGGCGAAGATGAAGGACGATCCGTTCGGGAAGATGGTGCCGATGGCCCGTCCGCCGTTCGGCGCGATCACGAAGCCCGCCAATCCCGCACGCTTCGACGGGAAGCAGGTCGTGGACATACGCTACAAGTCGAACGACCGCGGCTACGTGCCGGGTGCGCGCGAAGCGCGCGTCTATCGCCCATCGCAGCTCTGGATCCAGCGGTTCGACGGCAGCGCGAAGCGGCAGCTCACGCGCACCGCCTTCTCCAAGCGCGGCGCCGCCGTGAGCCCGGACGGGAAGTGGGTCGCCTATCTGGCGGACGCGGAGCAGCGCGCCGATTCGGCGGTGGAGCACGAGCGCGATTCCCTCTCGTACCTGCCGTACGACGCGAAGCGTGACGAGGCGGCGCGCAACGACGTGGACATGTTCGTGATGAGCACCGACGGCGGCGAGCCGCGGCGTGTCGCGCGCTGGGTGGGCGCCGAGAGCGACCTGTCGTGGTCGCCCGACTCGCGCCGCGTCGCGTTCATCGGGCGGCCGTCGCGCGTGTCGTCGGCGCGCATCTATGTCGTGGACGCGACGGGCGGCAGGCCCGAGCTGGCGCTGGCGAACGAGTTCCGCTACGAGCCGAATCAACTCGACTGGCTGCCGGACAACACGCTCGCGTTCTCCGCCGATGTTGGAGGAAGCAGCGGACTGTTCAAGCTCGATCCGGCGACGAAGCAGCCGGTGCAGCTGCTTGCCGGACGGCGCAAGATGAACGGCTTCAGCTTCGACGAGTCGGGCCGGCGCGTGGCCTTCGTGGCGACCAGCATGACGAAGCCCACGGAGCTGTTCGTCGCCGATGCGGACGGGACGAACGAGCGCCGGCTCACCTCGTTCAACGACAAGCTCACGAGCGAGGCTGCGTTCAGCGATGCGGAGCGGTTCACCTACCCGTCGGTGGGCGGCACGGAGATCGAAGGGTGGCTGATGAAGCCGTACGGCTGGCAGCCGGGCAAGAAGTATCCGCTCGTGCTGTACATCCACGGCGGTCCGCATTCGCAGTACGGCGAGGGATGGTTCGATGAGTTCCAGAACCTCGCGGCACAGGGAATGTACGTGCTCTTCACGAATCCGCGGGGGTCGAGCGGCTATGGCGCGGACTTCACCTATTCGACGCGCGGCCGGTGGGGCGCGGAGGACTATCAGGACCTGATGACGGCGACGGACATTGCCGCGAAGCGCGCCGATGTGGACTCGGCGCGGATGGGCGTGACCGGCGGCTCCTACGGCGGCTTCATGACGGCGTGGATCACGACGAAGACGAATCGGTTCAAGGCGGCACAGACGGACCGCATGATCAGCGAATGGACGTACTGGTATGGCGCATCCGATGCCCAGGGGCTCACGGAGTTCGAGTTCTACGGCAAGCCGTGGGACAACTTCGCGATGTACGACACGTTGTCGCCGATTCGCCACGTGACGAGGGTGCGCACGCCGACCCTCATGGTGCAGAGCGAGGACGACTTCCGCACCCCGATGGGCAATGCCGAGCTCTGGTTCATTGCGCTCAAGAAGCAGAACGTGCCGGTGGAGCTGGTGCGCTACCCGCGGTCGACGCACGAGCTGTCACGCTCCGGCGAACCATGGCTGCTGGTGGACCGATTGGGCCGGCTGCGGCAGTGGTTCGCCTACTGGTTGCAGGACCGGGCGCGGGCGAATGTCGCGGCGCAATGACGCATGAGGAGGTGGTAGTCGTGGCACGAAGCGTGACTTTCATCTCCGCATGATCCCACTCCGCATCATCACCATCGCGACCTCGCTGTGGGCCACGACGGCCTGCGCCCAGACCGATTCGCACTCCGCGGCACGCGGTGAGGCTACCGACCTCTCGCGCGCTGCCGCCCAGCGTCTCACCGGCGATCCGGACGCGGTGCGGGCGGACTCGCTGATACGGGCGGGCCGGCCCTGGAAGGCGACGGCGCTGCTCGCGCCCCGGCTTCGCGCGCCGGACTCCGCAGCACCGGCGCTGCGACTGGCCGGCGCCCGGGCTGCCTGGGGGTGGGACGGCTGGACGGAGGTCGAGCGATTGCTACGCAGCGCGCCGTGGCTCGACACGCAGTTTGGCGGCGAAGGTCGCGAGCTGCTCGCGCGCGCTGCGCTGGAGCGCGGGCAGGACGCGCTCGTCGACGCGCGCCAGGCGCTGGCCGACGCGACGACGGACGCGTCGCGAGTGGTGCGACGAGTGCTGCTCGCGCGCGCGTACGATCGCGCCAATCAGTCGGACAGCGCGGCGTCGTCCTACTCGGCGGGGGCGGCACGCCTGCCGAACGCGGCCGACTGGCTCCGCCTCCGCGCCGCGGGCGTGACGCCGGACAGCGGGGCGCGTGCTGCTCTCTTCTCGCGCGTCACGAGCGCGCCGGCCAGGGCGCGTATCCCGTTCACCGACGCGCAGGCGCGCGAACGCGGCGGCGACTTCGCCGGTGCAGAGCGCGTCTACCGCCGTGCGGGCGCGGACGGATCGGCCTTTCGCGCCGGCGCGCTCGCCGCGCGTGACGATGCGGCGAAGGCGGCACTGGCGGCGCGCATCGTCGGCTATCTAGGCACGAGCGCGGAGGCCGCGGAAGCGCGGCAGGCGCTCGACGTGTTCGACAAGCTGGGCGCGCCGCTCACGGCGCTGCAGGAGCTGATCGTCGCGCGTGCCGCGGCGAAGTTCGGCACCGCGGCGCGCGCCGTCGAAGGATTCGATCGCGCGCGACTCGCGGGCGGCGCGGCAGGCGCACTGTCGCCGGCCGATCAACTCGTGTACGCCGGCGCACTGCTGCGGGCCGGGCGCGCCCGCGACGCCGTCACCCAGTACGCCGCGATCGCGGATCCGGCACTCGCACCGCTCGCGTCGTACCAACGTGACCGCGCACTGCTGCAAGCGGGCGATGGCGCCGGCGCCCGCAGCGCGCTTCGCGCGACCGCGGACACGTACGCCACCGCGCATGTCGCCGCCGCACCGGCGCTCCTGCTGCTGGCCGACCTGCAGGTGGACGACGGCGATCTGGCGGGCGCCGTCCATTCGCTCGGCGAGATCACACGACGTCACCCGGCCACGTCCCAGGCGCCGCTGGCGCAGTTTCGCGCCGGCCTGCTCGCCTGGTCGCTCGATCCGAAAGCGGCGGCGGCGATTTTCGACTCGGTGGCACAGCGCCATCCCGACGACGACGAAGCGCCGGCGGCGCGCTACTGGGCCGCCCGCGCCGATGAGCGAGCCGGCCGCCACGCCGATGCCGAGCGAGGGTGGCGCGCGATCGTCGCGAAGTCACCGCTGTCGTACTACGCGCAGCTCGCCGCGCACCGGCTGCACGCCGCGCCGTGGGCGCCACCGGCGGGCCCCGACACCGTGGCGCACGTCGCGGCGGTCGACAGCGCACTCGCGCGCGTCGCCGTGCTCGATCAACTCGGCATGGATGTCGAGTCGCGCTTCGAGCTCGATGCGCTCGCGGAGCTGGCCGAGCGCACGCCCGCGTCGGCGGGAGCGGTTGCGCAGGGGCTCATTGCGGCCGGGCAGCCGTCACGCGCGCTGCGCGTGGCGGTGAAGGCGCTGGACGGAGGCAGCGCGTCTCGCGCGCTGCTGCGCGCGGCGTATCCCGTCGTGCACGGGGAAGCGCTGGCGGAGGAAGCTCGGCGCAATGGACTCGATCCCGCACTGGTGGCGGGATTGATCCGTCAGGAATCGAGCTTCAACCCAAAGGCGGTGTCGGCGGCGGGCGCGCGCGGGCTGATGCAGCTGCTGCCGTCAGTCGGCGCCGCCATCGCGAAGAGTCGCGGCTACCCGATGTGGAACCAGGCGCTGCTGCTCGACCCCGACGTGAGCCTGGAGCTCGGCACCGCACATCTCGGGACCAGCCTCACGCGCGGCGCCCCGCCGGCACGCGCGCTCGCCGCGTACAACGCCGGCGGCTCGCGCGTGGCCCGCTGGATCCAGCGCCCCGGCTCCGACGACCCCGAGCTGTTCGCCGAGTGGATTCCGTACACCGAGACGCGCGACTACGTGCGGATCGTCCAGCGGAATGCCGAGGTGTACCGCGCGCTCTACGGTTTCAAGTAACGAAGGGCGGACCACGCGTCTGCGTGTCCGCCCTTCGTGGTGTCACCGCCATTGCGAGCGCTCGCTTACCAGCCCGGTGCCAGCTGAATGCCGTACACCCACTGCTTCGTCGGCCGCTGGAAGGGGCGCGCCGCGTAGAACTCGAGGATCGCGTACCCCAGCAGGTTGACGCGCGCCGACACACCGGCACTGGTCACGATGCCGCGGCCGCCATTCTGCGCGAGTGAGAACGTGGGGCTGTCGGTCTTGTACCACGCCTCGCCCGCATCGAAGAAGGGCGAGACGGTGAGCGGGAGGTACGGGAAGTTGATCAGGCCATACTCCGGCACGCCGAACACGGGAATGCGAAGCTCGGCGCTGAACAATCCGAGCCGGCTGCCGAGCAGGCGCGAGAAGGCGGGACATCCGCCCGGCATTCCCGACGCCTGGGACGCGACGCACTCCTCCGCCGTGATCGACCCGTAGCCGTACCCGCGCATGATGGTCTCCTCGCCGAGGAAGAGCGGGTACATCCGCGTGGAATCATCACTGTCGCGCCCATATCGGCCATAATGCAGGCCGCGGAACGCCATCGTGAGCGGCCGCATGAAGAAATACTTCCGGTAGTCGGCGAGCGCCGACCCGTACACCAGCGAACCAAAGGTGGGCGACACCTCGAACCGGTAGCGCGAGCCCTGGATGGGGTTCGTGAACGCGGAGTACGAGTTGTCGCCGACATACGCCACGCTTCCCGTGCCGTAGTACGACGTGGGATACGGCGAGCCGCCACTCGTGCGCGCCACCGGATTGCCGAACGCGTCGTAGCTCTGGATCTCGGTGTTGTAGGCGAGGCGCGTCCCCGATGCGCTGAATTCGATGCGGCGCGTCGTGGAGAAGGGATACGCCGTGCCCAGGCTCGCCTGATCGACGAAGATGCGCGTGAGCACCAGGTCCTGCGTCGTGCCGTTGTTGCCGATGGTGGCGTAGCCGGTGATGTACGGGATGTGCTGCAGCGAGCCGAAGTAGTTCCACCGGTTCTTCAGATTCTGATACACGACCTGGCCGCCGATGTCCTGCAGCTGGCCGTTTGCCTGGATGCCGACGCCGATCTGCTTGTCGCTCAGCTGATCGCCGAAGAGGAACGACACGCCGCCCGCCACACCGGTCCCGAACGGGCCGCCCGCCGACACGCCGAGCGTGGGCTGGCCGATGGCATCGAGCGAGAAGCTGGAGTGGTACGGGGCCGACAAGAAGTCCGTCCCCGCGGCGAGGCCGGTGAGCGGATCCCTGAGATACTGCGTGACCGTCGAGCGGCCCGGCGTGTCGCCCGGCGGCAGAATCGAGGCGCTGGTCACCGCCGCGCCCAGCACGACCGGCTCACCGCGTGTCCGCGCCGAATCGAGGCCGTAGATGGCGTAGCCCTGGTCCTCGAACACCGAGAACAACATCCGCCCCGTCGTGGGCGCCACGGTCAGCGCGGGAGAGATGTCCGTGATGCCGCTGACGCCGGTGGAAAGCCGCGTCACGCGAGACACGGCGCCACTTGCCAGCTGCAGGCGGTAGATGTCGGCGTACCCGTCCTGGTCGCTGATGAAGAAGAGGCTCTGCCCGTCGGGCGAATACTGCGGATTGATGTGCTTCCCGCGCGCAAAGGGCGAGAAGACGCTGATGCGACCCGTCGCGACGTCGATCGTCGCGAGCTGGAGGGGGGAGAACGCCATCGTCGTGAAATCGGTCTGCGGGCCCCGATCGGTGGAGAAGGCGATCGTGCGACCGTCGGGCGACCAGGTCGGCTGGATGTCCGCGTAGCGGTCGTTCGTGAGCTGCCGAACGCTCCCTGCGGCGCGATCCACGAGATAGAGGTCGCTCAAGCCGCCCGCCTGTCCGGAGAAGGCGATGGTCTTGCCGTCCGGGGACCACGCGATGTTCGCGATGGCGCCCACGCCGGGAACTCGCAGACGCTGCTCGATGCTCGTGGACGCGACGTCGAGGATCGCGATCTCGTGATTGCCCTCGGACTGGGCGATGAACGCGAACTTGTCGCTGCCGGGCGACCAGGCACCGGACGACGAGATGAAGGTGATGGCGTCGAAGTGCGAGTTGCTCGTCGGACCAGCGAGCTTCTTGATCACCCGACCCGTGACGGCATCCGCCACGAAGAGCTCGATCTCGAACAGTCCGCGCCGCGCATAGAAGGCGACGAGCTTGCCGTCGGGGCTGACGGTGGGGGCGAGGTTCATGTCCCCCGACTTCCGGGCCGACTGCACCACCGGATCGCCGGCTGCGCTTGGTCGCGTGCGCCCTTCGAGCACCGGGAGATAAGCACGCCGCGTGGCGGCGATCCAGTCCTTGGACAACGAGTCGGTCGAGACGCCGAGAACGCGCCGGATGCCCTCCTCGAAGCCGATGCGGAGCGAAGTGCGGTACACGTCCACCACCGCGCGGTCGCCCCAGCGCCCACCCACGTACGCCCACAGCGCCTGCCCATACCGATACGGGAAGAAGCGCGAGTCGTTGGTGAGCTGCTTGATCGTCGGCAGGTGATCGCGCTCGGCGGCATCGCGCAGCCACATGGCGGTCAGCGCGTTGTCGCGGCCGAGCGAGAAGTACTCGGCCATTCCCTCGATGAGCCAGAGGGGGAGCGAGTTGAGGCGCGCGAGACCGCCCGGTCCGGATTCGGCCACGCTGTACTGGAACACGTGCACGAGCTCGTGTCCGAGCACGTGATCGTTGTCCGCATAGATGCCGGTGAACGGCATCACGACGCGGGTACGCAGCCCTTCCGTGACGCCGCCGGTGCCTTCCGTGAGCTCGTCGCCGACGACGTTTGTCGGCTGGAAGTCGGGCTGGTCGGCGTAGAACACGATCGACTTGCGGTCGAAGGTGTGCCGGAAGCTGTCCGAATGCCGTGCGTACCAGCGCTCGGCCATGCGGCCGGCGTCGTGGACGA
>JBBQDE010000060.1:0-10191 GCA_038319425.1 Gemmatimonadales bacterium | reverse complement strand
GGCCTACAGGACCACACGCGGCTCCGTGACGGTGATCGCGGCCCCAACACCGGCGGGATGGGCGCCTACCTGCCCGTCACCATCCCGGGCGAGGTCGGCGCAACGGTCGACGACGCGGCGGCGCTGATCTTCCGGCGTACGCTCGACGCCCTCGCTCAGCGCGGCCGGTCATTTACCGGCCTGCTGTACGCGGGGCTCATGCTGACTCGCAACGGGCCCAGGGTGGTGGAGTTCAACTGCCGGTTCGGCGATCCGGAGACCCAGGCGCTCATGCCAGTGCTCGACGTCCAGCCCGGCCTGCTGCAGCTCATGCTGCTGGTGGCGCGGCGCCAGCCCCTGCCGAAGGTGGCGGGCCGCGCGACGGGCGCCTGCGTCACCACGGTCGTCGCCGCGGCCGGCTATCCCGACACGCCACGCACCGGCGATCCGCTCGGCATCCCGCCGGTGAGTGACCACAGCGTGGTCGTGTTCCACGCCGGCACGGCGCGCGATGCCGACGGCCGGCTCGTGACGGCCGGAGGGCGAGTGCTCGCGGTGAGTGCCACCGCGCCGACCATCGCCGATGCGCAACGCCGCAGCCTGGACGTCGCCCAGCGCATCGAGCTCCACGACAAGCAGCTGCGTACCGACATCGGCTGGCGCGAGATCGCCCGCCAGCCGCGCCTCGATGCCCGAGCTTCCCGAGACTGAAACGATCGCACGGGATCTCGACCGCGAGATCCGGGACCGCGCGATCACCGACGTCGTCGTTCGACGCGCGGACGTGCTGCGCGACGTGGACTCCGCCGCACTCGCGGATCGCACCATCGGCGCCACCATCGCGCGCTGCTGGCGGCGCGCGAAGCTTGTCGTGCTCGACCTGAGCTCCGGCGACCGGCTCGTCGTCCAGCCGCGCTTCACCGGCGCGCTTCTCCTCAGCCGCGGGCCGCTGCCCGAACGGGAGGCGACTTACTCGACCCTCCACTTCGCGCTTGACGACGGCCGGGATCTGCACTACCGGGACATTCGCCGGCTGGGCACCGTCGCGCTCATGGATCCCGCGCGATTCGCGGCGTACGTCGGCGGACTCGGCGTCGAGCCTCTTGACCCGGACTTCTCC
The DNA here is from genome assembly GCA_038319425.1 of Gemmatimonadales bacterium. Classification (GTDB taxonomy): domain Bacteria; phylum Gemmatimonadota; class Gemmatimonadetes; order Gemmatimonadales; family Gemmatimonadaceae; genus AG11. The sequence goes on along the minus strand of JBBQDE010000060.1, from coordinate 9,092 downwards.
GTCGAGCATCTATCGGTCCTTCTTCGGGGGTCCGGGCAGCCGGTGAAAAAGGTGCTCATGGACCAGCGGGTGCTCGTGGGCGTCGGCAACATCTACGCGAACGAGGCGTGCTGGCGCGCCGGGCTGGATCCATCCCGGTCGGCCCGCACCGTAGCCGCGGACGGCGTGGCGCGTCTGCATGCCGGGCTCACGAGCGTCCTCACGGAGTCGATCGCGGCGCGGGGCACTTCCTTCCGCGACTACCGCGATGCATCCGGCGGACGGGGAGACTTCGAGCGATCGCTCGCAGTGTATGGTCGTGGAGGAGCGCCCTGCCTCCGGTGCGGTGCCCGCTTGCTGGAGACCCACGCCATCGACGGACGAACCACGGTACTGTGCGCAAGCTGTCAAAGGTAAAGACGCTGCTCCTCACGCCGAAGAGCTCCGACGCGCTCGTGGACACGATGCGCGCCCACGTGCGTGCGACCGCGAAGGACCGCCCTGGCGTGTACCGGTGGATCTCGCCCGACGGCGAGGTCGTCTACGTCGGGAAGTCGAAGCGGCTGCGCACGCGCCTGTTGAGCTACTTCCGCTGCGGCTCGGACGAGAAGGGCTCTCGCATCGTGCGCGAGGCCACGAGCATCGAGTGGGAGTACACGCCGAACGAGTTCTCGGCGCTGCTCGAAGAGCTGAGGCTGATCAAGCGATATCGCCCGCGCCTCAACGTCGCGATGAAGCGCGATGCGCGGCACTTCGCGTTCATCAAGCTCACGCGTGGCACGGCGCCGAAGCTGCTCGTGGTGCGCGGCGCCGGCGCCGACGATGCGCAGATCTACTACGGCCCGTTTCACGGGGCCCAGCGCGTGAGCGACGCGGTGCGCGAGCTGAACGACGCACTGGGATTGCGCGACTGCCGTCTCGACCAGCCGATGCACTTCGCGGATCAGCCGGAGCTGTTCCAGCTCTTCCCGCGTACGCCCGGCTGCATCCGGCACGAGATCCGGAAATGCGTCGGTCCCTGCGTGGGCGGCTGCACCGCGCGCGAGTACGACGAGCGAGTGGCGCTCGTCCGCGCCTTCCTCGATGGTGCCGACGACGGGCCGATGGACGTGCTGCGGCACGAGATGGAGGCCGCGAGCGCGGCGCTCGAGTTCGAGCGCGCTGGCGTGCTGCGCGACAAGCTCCATCGCCTCGAGGATCTGCGCGAGCAGTTCATCCGCTTCCGCTTCGCGATCGAGACGCTGTCGTTCGTCTACACGGTGCCCGGGCACGACGGCGACGACCGGGTCTACCTGATCCGGCGCGGACGCGTGCGCGGCGAATGCGCGATGCCACGCAGCGAGCACGACCGCGCGCGGCTCCTCGCGATGGTCGACGATGTGTTCAGCCCGGTCGAGCGAGAGTCGGCGCAGGTGGCATCGCACGAAGTCGACGAGCTGCTGCTGCTGTCGTCGTGGTTCCGCCGCTTTCCCACCGAGCTCGCGCGCTCGCGCTCGGCCGCCGACTTCGCCGGCGCGCCGCCTGCACTCGGCTACGACCCTGGCGCCGATCCGTTGTTCGGCGCGCCGGTCGCGTCGCCCGCCGCGTAATCCGCGTCACACCGGCAGTCGAGCGAGCCGAATTGGCGAGGCTCTTGCACCATCGGGACGCGCGGCCCGGTGGACGGGCGGCAGCGGCCCGGCGCATGACGACTTCGTGGCAACCGACGACGCTCGTGCAGTGCATCAGCGTGAAGCCGTGGCTCACTTTCCCGGGCTGTGACGAGCCGGGCGGCTGCCACGACCTGACGCTCGGCCGCATCTACGAGATGCTCGGTATCGAAGCGAAGGGGAGCTTCTACCGCATACTCGACGACTCGGGCGAGGACTACCTCTACCCTGCGTCGCACTTCAGAGCGGTGTAAATCCGCCCGCTTTTTTCCGTCGCGCGGCGCTGGGGGAATCCAAATCGAGAGTTGCCGGTTCGGCGTTGCCCGTTTGGCGTTGCAACGCGGAACACGCCGTGCAATGCCGCACGTTGTACGGTCAACGGGAAACGCTGAACTTGGATCCCCCGTCCCGATCTGGAAGCCGATCATTCGAGTGAAATGATCTGTACCGATGCCAGACCGTCCGCGATCGTCAGTCTTGCGACGCTTGGCTCGAGCTTGAACCGCTTCGCCCCGGCTGCGCCCGGATTCACCACGAGGCGGCCGTCCACTTCCGCCACGTGCTGCCGGTGCGTGTGGCCGTACACGATCACCTGCGCGTCGTAGCGCGCCAGCAATCGCGCCGGAGTCGGACTGCCGACCTCGTGCCCGTGACTCACGTGGACCGACAGCCCTCCGATCGTGCGCTCGATCGACTCGGTGAGGCGGGGATGGCCGGGTGCATCCGTGTTGCCGTACACCGCGAGCACCGGCGCGATGAGCGAGAGCTCGTCGAGAATCTCGTCCCCGCCCACGTCGCCGGCGTGGAGGATCAGCTCCACGCCGGCGAGCGCCTCGTGCACGCGCGGGCGCAGGAGTCCGTGCGTGTCCGAGATCAGCCCCACGACATGACGTCCGTTCGGTGTCATCGCCGGCGTCCAGAGTGGATGGCGGCGATGCCGAGCGAGAGCGACGTCCAGTGCACGTCGTCGAAACCGGCGGCGGCCATTCGCTGCGCCAGCGCCGCCTCGGCAGGGAAATGTGCGACCGACTGCGGCAGGTACCGGTACGCCGTCTGGTGGCCGCTGATCACGCCACCGATGAAGGGCAGCAGGCGATGGAAGTAGAGATGATAGAGCACGCGGACGACGCGCCATTTCGGCGTCGTGAACTCGAGGATGACGAACCGCGCTCCCGGCGCCAGCACGCGGTGCACCTCGCGTAACGCGGCGTCGAGCGAGGCGACGTTGCGCATGCCGAAAGCGACGGTGGCGCCGTCCATGCTCGCGTCGCGGATGGGGAGCTGCTGCGCGTCGGCGGCTACCGGTGCCACGACGTCCCTGGCCGCTTTGCCGGCGCCCGCTCGCAGCATCGGCACCGCGAAGTCCGCGCCGACGATGAAGCCGCGAAAACCGCGTTGCCGAGAGAGCTGGACGCCGACGTCGAGCGTGCCGGCGCAGAGATCGAGGTATCGGCCGTGCGGGGCGCGCGTCCAGTCGAGCCGGCGCAGCGCGTGGCGCCGCCACCAGCGGTCCACGTTGAAGCTGAGCAGGTGATTCAGCAGGTCATAGCGCGGCGCGATCTGCTCGAACACGGTGCGCACGTATGCGCGCTTGTCGGCCCCACCCTCGGCGGCCGCATCGGCGCGCCGCTCCTCGACGTCCATGTCGTGCATGGGTGAAAGCTCACCTGCCGTGAAAGGGCGGGCAAGCGCGCCGCTGGTCCGCACTCGCGGCGATGCGTAGTTTTCCGCAGCCGTGCAGTCCATCCGCTCGCCCGCGCGCGGCGTCCCCGCCATCCCGCTGTGCTCCGAACTCTCGACCTCGCGAACCTTCCCGATGCCGATGTCGTCGCCCTCGCCCTCGAGGGTCGCGACGCGGCACACCGGGAGCTGATCAAGCGCTACGAGCGACCGGTCTTTTCGCTCGTCTTCCGCATGGTGCGCGACCGTGAGCTGGCCGAGGACCTCACGCAGGACACCTTCGTGAAGGTGCTGTCGCATCTGGACCGGTACCGCGCCGACTTCAAGTTCTCGTCGTGGCTGTTCAAGATCGCGAACAATGTAGCGATCGACCACCTGCGCCGCCGACAGCTCGACACCGTGAGCATGGATGGCTCGCCGCATGCGATGACCGCGGACGCCGTCGAGTCCACCCGATTCGACGTCGCCGACGGCACCGAGAATGCCCTCGACGAGCTGGAGGCCAAGGAGCTCGGCTCGGCGATCGAACGAGCCATTGCGCGCCTGCGGCCGGAGTACCGGTCCTGCATCATGCTGCGCCATGTCGAAGGGCGTTCGTACGAGGAGATCGCGTCCACCCTGGACCTCCCGCTCGGGACGGTCAAGACCTACATCCACCGCGCGCGGCACGAGCTGCGCCGTGCGCTGGAGCACACTCGAGAATGACCCCCGAATCCGCTCCGATCGGGGGTGAAACCCCGGCCCTCTCCGGCCCGTACATGGGTGCGAGACCATGAATCACAGACATCTGCTCCCCAACGAGATCGACCTCCTGGTCGACGGCGAAGTCGGCTTCGGCGTCGCCCCCCTTCATGCACACATCGTCGAGTGCGTCGACTGCCGTGCACGCCTCGACGATGCGCGAATCGTCGTGGATGCGCTGGAGCGCCTGCCGCACTTCGCGCCGGACTCGCGCCTGGCCGACCGCGTCATGGCGCAGGTCCCGGTGTTCGTGCCCGCCCATGTGGCGGCCCGTGATTCCGTGCGCCGCTGGCTTCCCCAGTCCTCCGCGGCCCGCATCGCCGCCGTCGTCGCGGGGACCACGGTCGCCGGGACGCTGACGTTGGCGATGATCTGGCTGGCCACCCGGGGCGACGCCGTGCTGTTCATGAGCGGCCTGGTGGGCGACCGATTCCGCACGTTGATCGCCAGTGGCGCCCGCGACGTGGCGCTCGCGCTGCTCGGTGAGTCGGCCCTGACCGCGCTGCAGGCGACAGGCGGCGTCGGCATCTCGCTCCTGCTGTTCGGCTTCCTCGCGACCGCCCTGGGGACCGTGGCGGGCATCAGGCGGTTGGCCACGGCGGGACGGCACGCGTAGGATGCGCACCCCCACCCGCATCCTCGTCGCTCTGCTCGTGGCCGTCCCGCTTCCCCTCCCTGTCCTCGGCGCACTGCGGGCCCAGGACACGGTGCGAGCGGGCATCTCGCGCGATCTGGAGCGCCTCGCGAAGGGCGAGGGCATCACCGGCCTGCCCTCCGCGGACAGCGTGAGTCCCGGTGCGCGCACCATCCCGGCGGGCAGCACCGTGCACGGCACGGTGGTGGCACGCGGACCCATCGTCATCGCGGGACGCGTGGAAGGATCGGTGGTGAGCCTCACGGGCGACGTGACCGTGGCTCGCGGCGGCGTCGTCACCGGCGACGCACTCTCCGTCGGTGGACGTGTGCATGCCGATGGCGAGGTGGACGGGGAGATGCGCGGGATGAGCCGCCTGCCGGAGCATATCGCGCCCGTCGCGGCGACCGAGCTGCGCAGCCCGCTCCAGCGCACCTACGACGCGATGCGGCTGGTGGCGGGCACGTTCGGCGTACTGCTCATCATCGCCGTCGGTGTGCTCCTCTTCGCGGGCGCCAACCTCGACGAGGTCGTGGCGACGCTCGAGCGGCGTTACGGCCGCGCGTTCTGGGTCGGGCTCCTTGGACAGCTTCTCATTCTTCCGGCGCTGGTCGTCGTCGTGGTCGCGCTGACGCTCAGCCTCATCGGCATCCTGCTCATCCCGTTCGCGATCGTCGCGTACGCCATCGGCGTCGCGGGGCTCGTCACGCTCGGATTCCTCGCCGTGGCGCGGCTCGTGGGCGGGGCGGTGTGGCATTCGGCTCGCGACACCACGCCGCGGTCGCGCGCGCTCGCGGCACTGGCGGTGGGGCTCGCCATCTTCTTTGCGCTGTGGATGATCGCGGCGGCGCTCGCGTGGGCGCCGCTGGCGGCGACGGTGATCCGCGCCGCCGCGCTTGCCGCCACCTGGGCAGCGATGACGCTGGGACTGGGTTCGGCGATCCTCTCCCGCGCCGGAACCCATCGCAAGGTGGCCGCTGGTTCAAAGCCGGTGGAGCTGGCGTCATGGCAGACCCCAACGCCACTCACCGGGGTCATCGCCGCGCGGCGTCCGACGGCCGCGTTGGGAGAACGCTGATGCGTCGTCGCGCCACGGTCTCATTGGTCATCGCCCTCGCCGCGCCTCTCGCGGCGGCTGGCGCACAGGTCAGCTCGCACTGGCGCACGCTGGACGTGGCTCGGCAACTGCGCGACACCTTTCCGCAGCACCTTCGCGTGCAGTACGGCGCGGGCAAGTTCGATGTGCGCGCCACCGCCGATCCGCTCGCGTACGCGATGCACCTCCGGTACGACGAGACGCGTTCTGCCGCGATCCACCGATACGACGCGGAGCAGCGCAGCACGGTGCTCGGCCTGGAGTCGCTCGACCGCCGCGTTGCGGTGTCGTCCGACAAGGACCGCGACGAGTCGGGCGAGCTGCGCGTGATGCTGCCGAACAGCGTGCCGCTCGAGTTGGACCTCGAGCTTGGGGGCACCCAGTCAACGCTCGAGCTGGGCGGGCTGGCGCTCCGCGCGCTGCGCATGGAGTGCGGCGCAACCGACGCGGCGCTCATGTTCTCCACGCCTAACCGCACCCGCATGCACGACATGGTGATCGACGTCGGCGCGGCGGACTTCTCGGCCACTTCGTTGGCGAATGCGAACGTCGACCAGATTCGCGTGCGCGGCGGAGTCGGCGTCATCGACCTCGATTTCGGCGGCGTCTGGACGCACGACATGACCGTCACGACGCGCCTCGCAGTGGGCAAGCTCATGCTCCGCGTTCCGAGTGACGTGGGGGTGCGACTCGAGATCAAGCGCGTCGCCACCGGCTTCGAGCACGAAGGATTCGTGAAGCGCGACGACGCGTGGTATTCCGACAACTACGAGCGCGCCGCACACAAGCTCCAGCTCCGCGCCGAGACCCTGTTCGGAAAGATCGAGATCCAGCGCGGCTCGCGCTGACCGCCGCGGCCGCCCGCGGCGTGCGCATGGCCCATGCCTTGCCCGGTGCCTGTGGAGCAGCTCGCTCCCCAAGCACCGGTCGCATCCATGATCGTCGCGGGATACAATGTCGTTCCGCTGGTGAAGAAGACGGTCAGGGAGATCCTCGATGACGGCATCCCGAGCCTCGCCGCCGAGACGGCGTACTACTTCTTCTTCTCGCTCTTCCCCCTCTTGCTCTTCCTGACGCCGCTGCTCGGCCTCGTCGGGAATGGCCCGCAGCTCATGGAGTCGTTGCTCTCGCGCCTCTCGGCCACGCTGCCGGGCGATGCGTTGTCGCTCCTGCGGCGAACGCTTGGAGAGATCGTGACGTCGAGCGGGGGCGCCGGTGTGATGACCGTAGGTGCGCTCCTCGCCGGATGGACCGGGTCGAACATCTTCGGTTCGCTGATGGAGGCGCTCAACGTGGCGTACGACGTCACGGAGACGCGACCGTTCTGGAGGCGGCTCCTGCTACGGCTCACCTGCCTGGCCGTCGCCGGCGTAATCGTGCTACTGGCGACGGCGGTCTTTCTGGACGGCGAGCGCGTCGCGCATTGGGTAGGCGATTCGCTGCAGCTCGGTGCGGCAGGCGTGGCGGCGGTGACGGCGCTCGAGCTCGTGATCGCGTTCACGCTGCTCGTCGGGCTTGGCGTGATGATCCTGAAGCTGTTGCCCAACGTGCATCAGCAGTGGTGGCACGTCGTGCTCGCGTCGGTGGTCACCACCGTGCTCTGGATCCTGGCCACGCTGCTGTTCCGCCTGTACGTCCAGCATTTCGGGGCGTTCAACAAGACGTATGGGACCATCGGCGGCGTGATCGCGCTCCTGTCGTGGATGTATTACACCATGCTCGTTGTACTCTCCGGTGGAGAGCTCGCCGCCGAGATCCATCACGGCACCGGCGCCGTGGATCCAGAGAAGGGCGCGATCTACCTGGGCCGCATCGTGTCGGAGAGCGGGCCGGGCCGGGCGTCGATGGACACAAAGAGTGAAGTCACCCCATCGGAGCGAGCGTAACGGGTCGGAGTCTTGTCATCCCGCAGGGCGAGCGCAGCGAGCGAGTGTCGACTGACAGCCGCTACGCCGGCGGCAGCAGCACCACGGCGCTGCCACGCTCGAGCCCCAGCCTCGCCGACGCGCTGCCGTCGCGCATCGCGATCTCCACCAGTCCGCTCGATCCCACGAGCGCCACCGGCGCCTGTGGCTCCACGTCGCCGTACGAGCGCGCAAGCGTGAGCCGCCGGTCGCCGACGAGGAGGACGCCCCCGCGCCGTGCCATCAGGTTCGTCACCGCGTTGCCGAAGCGGTCGATGGAGATGACGCTTCCCGCGATCGCGCCGTCCTCCCGGCGCGTGGCTTCGGGTGTTCGGCGCACGGACGGATCGGCGAATGGATCTCCGAGCGCATCGAGCGCGATCCCCTGCGCGAGCTCGGCGGCGGCCGGGGCGAACACATCGCGGCCGTGGAACGTCGGCGCGGCGGCGTGGGGCACGGGAAGCGACACGCACCGCATGCCGGCGTGCAGGAGCGCAGGAGAAAGCACGCCGTTGTCCGGTCCCACCAGGAAGCGTCCCTCACTCTCGACCGCGAGCGCGGCGCGATCGCCCCCGACGCCGGGATCGATCACGACCAGGTGCACCGTGCCGGGCGGAAACTTGCGCCAATAGCGGGCGAGCGCGAGTCGCGCGCCGTCCACGTCGTGCGGGGCGATGTCGTGCGCGATGTCCACCAGCGCCGCGCCGGCGGCGCCGGTGGCAAGCACGCCTTTCATCTCGCCGACGTAGCCGTCGGCGGTACCAAAATCGGTGAGCAGCGTGATGATGCGCGTCATGCGCCGCGAGTCATGCGATGGAGGTACGCTTCCAGCGGCCCGCGCGCCAGATGGCCAGCATCCCGACCGCGCGGCCGAGGGCGGTGAGTGCGATCGTCCACCAGAGCCCGGAGCTGCCGTAGCGCGTCGCCGCCCACGCCGCGAGGGGAATGCGGCTCGCGGTGATCACGGTGGACGTGAGCATTGGCGCCAGCGTGTAGCCGGCTCCCCCCAACGCGCCTTCCAGCACGATTTCGGCGCAGATCCCGAGCTGCGACACGGCGGCGATGCGGAGATACCGCGCCGCCTCGGCGATCACGGCGGGATCGTGGCTGAAGATGGAGGCGAACCACGCCGGCGCGGTCAGCTCCAGCACGCACGCGACGACGCCGAACAGGCTGCAGAAGCCGACAGAGATCCAGCCGGCGCGCGCCGCGCGCTCGGTCTGCCCGGCGCCAAGGTTCTGACCGACGATCGCCGCCGTCGCCGCGCCGAACCCGACGCCGATCATGAACAGCCAGCTCTCGACGCGGTGCCCGATGCCCAGGGCGGCGAGCGCCGGCGTGCCGAACTGCGTGGCGGTGCGCGTGACGAGCACGTAGATGAGCGAGAACACCACGCCAGTCACCGCCGT
>JBBQDE010000059.1:0-10192 GCA_038319425.1 Gemmatimonadales bacterium | reverse complement strand
ACGAGTTCCGCGCCGCGTGCAACTTCAGCAACATCCCGGGCGAGAACATGGTGTGGGCCGACGTTGCCGGGAACATCGGCTGGCAGGCCGTCGGCATCGCGCCCATCCGCCCGAACTCGAGCGGCCTCGTACCGGTGCCGGGCGACGGGCGCTTCGACTGGGCGGGCTACCTGCCGATCATCGAGAAGCCGCACTCGTACAATCCGCCGGAAGGCTACATCGGCACCGCCAACAACAACCTCACCGCCGAGAGCTATCCACATCGCGACGCGATCGGCTGGAGCTGGGCCGATCCCTATCGCTTCGCGCGGATCGGTGAAGTGCTCGGCTCCGGCAAGAAGGTGTCGATGATGGACATGATGCGGCTCCAGACCGACTACATGTCGATCGCCGCACGCTCGCTCGTGCCGATGCTCGCGGCGCTGCCCTCGTCGAACCCCGCCACCGAGCGGGCCCGCCAGTCGCTCCTCGGCTGGGACAACGTGCTGGACAAGAATTCGGTCGCGGCCGGCATCTATGAGGCGTGGTATCGCCAGCTCGCGACCGGGCTTACCTCCATCGTCGTGCCGGCGCCCGCCCGCGCAGCCGCGCGGGGCATTCCCACCAAGCGCGTCCTCGAGTGGCTCACGTCGCCCGGTGGCGAGTTCGGCGCGAACGCCACGAAGACGCGCGACAGCCTCCTCCTCGCCAGCCTCGATGGCGCAGTCGCTGACCTCACGGGGCGGTACGGTGCCGACATGAGCGGATGGGCCTGGGGCAGCTATCATCACGCCATGCTCCAGCATCCGATGAGCGCCGCGCTGAGCGCCGAGCAGCGGAAGCGGTTCGAGGTCGGCCCGTGGCCGCGTGGCGGCGACGGGAACACCGTCGGGGCGACGGGCGGCGGCGAGAACCAGGTATCGGGCGCCTCCTTCCGCTACATCGTCGAGGCGAACGATTGGGATGCCTCGGTCGGCGCCAATACACCCGGCCAGTCGGGCGACGTCGACAGCCCGCACTATCGCGATCTCTTTGAGCTGTGGAAGAATGACCGGTACTTTCCGGTGAAGTACTCCCGTCCCGCGGTGGAAGGCGTGACCGAGCTGAAGATCGTGCTGGCGCCCGCGCGCTAGCAGCACATCACCTTCGCGCACTTCCTCATCATGCGCCGTCTGCACCACAACCTGACCTTCCAGGTCCTCGTCGCCATCTCGCTGGGCATCCTGCTCGGGCTCATCTCGCCCGAGACAGGGCGCGCGATGAAGCCGCTGGGCGACACCTACATCAATCTCGTGAAGATGGTGATCGCGCCGGTCATCTTCCTCACGATCGTGCTGGGGATCGCCAACATGAGCGATCTCAGGAAGGTGGGGCGTGTGGGCGGCAAGGCGCTGCTCTACTTCGAGATCGTCACCACCTTCGCGCTCGCCATCGGCCTCATCGTCGTGAACGTCACCCGGCCCGGCGCGGGGCTCGACGTCAGCGCTCTCGCCAAGGGCGACGTGAGCAAGTTCACCGAGCAGGGCAAGGCGATGAGCTTCCTCGACTTCGCGACGCACATCGTGCCGTCCAGTGCCGTCGATGCGTTCGCGAAGGGCGAGGTTCTCCAGATCGTCTTCTTCGCCGTGCTGTTCGGCATCGCGCTCGCGTCGCTCGGGAGTCGCGGACAGAAGCTCACCGACATCCTCGAGAACACGTCGCAGGTGTTCTTCCGCATCGTCGCCATCGTGATGAAGGTGGCGCCCATCGGGGCGTTCGGCGCCATGGCGTACACGATCGGGGCGTTCGGCGTCCGCAGCCTGCTGCCGCTCGGACGCCTGATGCTGGACGTCTACCTCACGATGTTCCTGTTCATCTTCATCGTCGTCAACCTGATCCTCCGCTGGTACGGCTTCTCCCTCTGGCAGTATCTCACGTTCATTCGGGAGGAGATCCTGCTGGTGCTCGGCACCTCGTCGAGTGAGGCGGCGCTGCCGCGCATGCTCGAGAAGATGGAGCGGTACGGCTGCGCGCGGTCGGTGGTGGGGCTGGTGATTCCGGCTGGATACTCATTCAACCTGGACGGCACCTCGATCTACCTGTCCATGGCGACGTTGTTCATCGCGCAGGCGTTCGGCGTTCACCTCTCCATCGTGCAGCAGCTCAGCGTCCTCGGCGTGCTGATGCTCACGAGCAAGGGAGCGGCGGGCGTCACCGGCTCGGGATTCATCGTGCTCGCCAGCACGCTCGCCGCCATGCGCGTCGTGCCGATCGAAGGTGTCGCCCTGCTGCTCGGTGTGGACCGCTTCATGAGCGAGGCACGCGCGATCACCAACCTGATCGGCAACGGCGCCGCCACGCTCGTCATCGCCCGGAGCGAGAACGCGTTCGACGAAGCACAGCGGACGCGCGCGGTGTCGGAGCTGCATGCCGAGCGGGTCGCGGGAGCGACCGTCTGACGGCTTCCCCCTGCTCGTGTTAGTGGCGCAGGGTCTTACATTCAATAAATGCCGAACCTGCTTGTCGCCGATCTCGGCACCCTGCCCTACGCCGCCGCGCTCGACCTGCAACGCGCGGTTGCACGGGCGCGCATCAGCGGCGCGATCGATGAGGACGTGCTGCTGCTCGTCGAGCATCCCCCCGTGATCACGCTGGGCCGGTCGTCCAGGGTGCATCACCTGCTCGCGTCGCCAGAGTCGCTCGCCGAGCGCGGGGTCGAGCTGTTCGAGGTGGAACGAGGCGGCGACGTCACTTTTCATGGCCCCGGGCAACTCGTCGGCTACCCGATCGTCGATCTCAAGCGCCACAAGCGCGACCTCCACTGGTATCTGCGGCAGGTCGAGGAGGCGCTCATTCGCGCCGTTGGGCCGCTCGGCATTGTCGCCGAGCGATCGATCGGGCGGACCGGTGTCTGGACGCACGGGAGGAAGCTCGCATCCATCGGCGTGCATGCGCGCGACTGGGTCACCTGGCACGGCTTCGCGCTCAACGTGACGACTGACCTGTCGTATTTCGACCTGATGATCCCGTGCGGGATCGCCGACGTGGCGATGACGTCGATCGCCAGAGAGCTCGGCTCCGTTGAGCTACTCGGAGTGCGAACACGCCGGCATGTGATGGACGGCTTCGCCGCAGTGTTCGGCCTGGAAGCCAGGACGATCCTCCACGTGGAGCTCGAGCGCCTCGCCATGTCAGTCGCGTAGCCTCCTGATGGAATGATGTGGGCTTGGAAGCGGGAGCGAGGGGCGGCGAAGGTGGCGATGAGGAGCATGCCACTCAACGCGCACGGCGCACCGCCCCAAGCCCCGCGCTTCACAGCTCTCCTCCCGTAGTTTGGAGCCTGTCCCAAATACGATGCTTCGGCGCCCGTTCGGCCCCACTCGTATATTGGCGACATGGCCGATGGACCCCGCCTTTATCGCCCCCGTGCCCGCGAGCTACCCGCCGGAGACGGGAAGCTCACGGCATCGTTGAACGACGAGCAGGCGCGGGCCGCCACCTTCGGGGACGGCCCGCTGCTGGTCATCGCCGGCGCCGGCACTGGCAAGACGCGCACGCTCATCCATCGCGTGGCAGCCCTCATCGAGCGCGGCATCGCCCCCGAGCGCATCCTGCTGCTCACCTTCACGCGCCGCGCCGCCGGCGAGATGCTCTCGCGCGCCGAGCGCCTGGTGGGCTCTGCCGGTGCGCGCGTGCACGGCGGCACCTTCCATTCGGTGGGGCATCGGCTGCTGCGCCAGTTCGGCCAGGCCGCCGGCCTGCCAGCCGACTTCACGATCATGGATCAGGGCGATGCCGAGGACCTCATGCAATTGGCCCGGGGTGCGCTCGGCTTCGGCAAGACGGCCAAGCGCTTCCCCAAGAAGGAGACGCTGCACTGGCTGTACTCGCGCCATGTCAACACCGAGCTCCCGCTCGATGAGCTCCTGCACCGCGACGCGCCGCAGTTTCTCGAGTACGAAGCGCAGATCACGTCGCTGTTCGCCGACTACACGCTGCGCAAGCAGGAGCGGAATCTCGTCGACTATGACGACCTGCTTCTCTTCTGGGCGATGATGCTCGAGGCCTCGCCCGAGCTGCAGGCACGGATGGCCGGCCTGTACGAGCACGTGCTCGTGGATGAATACCAGGACACGAACCTGCTCCAGGCGCGCATCCTTCGCGGCATGTGCGCCGCGCACCGCCGGCTCACCGTCGTCGGCGACGACGCGCAGAGCATCTACTCGTTTCGCGGCGCGCACTTCCGGAACATCCTCGACTTCCCGCGCCAGTTCCCGGGCACGACGATGGTGACGCTGGCCCAGAACTACCGGAGCACGGCGCCGATCCTGGCCCTCTCGAACATCGTGATCTCACGCGCCGAGGAGCGATTCTCCAAGGAGCTGTACACCAGCCGCGAAGGGGGAGAGCAGCCCTGGCTGGTGACGGCGAAGGACGAGGCGCAACAGACCCGCTTCGTCGTGGACCGCGTGCTCCAGTTGCACGAGGGGGGCATGCCGCTTCGCGAGATGGCCGTGCTCTTTCGCGCCGGCTACATGTCGGCCGACCTCGAGATCGAGCTGGCCAACCGGAAGATCCCGTTCGAGAAGTGGGGCGGGCTCAAGTTCCTCGAGGCGGCGCACGTGAAGGATGTGCTCGCGTTCCTGCGCGTGTCGGAGAACCCGTGCGACGAGGTGAGCTGGTATCGCATCCTGATGCTGATGCCCGGGATTGGCGACACGACGGCGCGCACGATGATGGCGGCGATGCAGGAGCGCGCCTGGGATCCCGATGCGTTCACCCACCTCGTGGCGCCGCCCAAGGCGCGGGACGCGCATCGATCGCTCTCCGTGTTGCTTCGCCAGCTGCGCGGCCTCACCAATCGCGACGGCGAGTCGGCCGGCGCCAAGGTCTCCAGCGACATCGCGGCCGTCCGCGCCGTCTACGACTCCGTGTTGAAGGAGAAATACGATCGGCCCGAGGCGCGGCTCGCCGATCTCGATCAGCTCCGCACCATCGCCGCCGGCTACCCCTCGCGCACCACCTTCCTCGCCGCGCTGGCGCTCGACCCGCCGTCGAACACCCAGGATCTGGCGGGCGCCTCCGAATCCGAGAGCGACGCGCTGGTGCTCAGCACGGTGCACAGCGCGAAGGGGAAGGAGTGGAAAGCGGTGTTCGTCATCTGGGCCGTCGACGGCTGGTTCCCCTCCTCGCGCGCCGTCGAGGATCCCGACGAGCTGGAAGAGGAGCGCCGGCTCATGTACGTCGCCCTCACCCGCGCGAAGGACGAGCTCGCGGTCGTCTACCCGATGCAGGTGTACGGCTCGCGCCGCGGCGCCGAGTACAGCTTCGATCAGCTCTCGCGATTTCTCGACCGCGGCGTGCGCGCCACGATGCAGCGCGTCGTGGTGGAGGAGCCGGGAGAGGCTCCCGTCGCCGAGCCGCTCACCACACCCGTCGTGGACCTCCGGGCGCTGATGCGCGGACGGTTCGGGGCGAAGTAGTGGGGATCCCCGCCAGCCGGTTCAGCGCATCGAACGGCCTCTTCGCATCGTCGGCCTTCGCCGCGGCAGTGACGTCGGCAATCGTGCGCCGCAGGTCACCCCCGTGCTTCGCCAGCACCGCGTCGAACGCATCGAGATCGGTGAGGTACACGCGACGCGACATCAGCACCGCGTTGTCCAGCCGCACCCGCTCCACCGACCGGATGCTGATCGTCTTGAGCCGCGGCGCCAGATCATGGAGCAGCGATCCGCGCGCCTCCGCGAACAGCGAGTCGCGCGCGGCAATGCGCTCGGCAATGCGCGACGGTTCGTCCCCAGGCCGCGCCGTGAACGCCGAGTCGACGCGCGCATACAACGTCGCCCAGAAGCGGCCCAGCACCTTCTCGTCGTCCCATCGCGCGGCGACTTCCGCGGCCGCCGTCGGCTGGCCGCGCGCGCGGAAGAAGCGTTCCGCCCCCCGCGACCCGACGAAGTTCGCGAAGCTCTCGTTGAACACGGCGCCACCCGGCGCGTAGTACGTGTTGTGGGTGAGCTCGTGCACCACCGTGTTGGCCAGGTTGAGCGAGTCCGTGCGCAGCGTGGATGGCAGCAGTGGATCGTTGAACCAGCCTAGCGTGCTGAACGCCGATACGGCGCCGAGCCGCGTGTCGAAGCCGCGGGCATTGAGTGCGCGCTCCTGGCGGCGCGCTTCGTCGAAGTCGAAGTAGCCCTTGTAGGGCACACGCCCTACCACCGGAAACCACCAGGTGTACGATTGCAGCCGGTCGCGGTACGCCCCGGACACTACGAGCGTGAGGGTGTCGTGGCCCGTCTCGCTGTAGCTCGTAAAGCTCTTGCCGACGTCGAGCCCCAGCGAATCGCGCGCAAAAGCCCGCGCCGCCAGAACGAGCTCGAGCTTGGCGCGCAGGACCGGCGTAGTCGCCGGATCGGCGAGGATATCCGCCAACGGCCGCCGGCGGGCCAGGATCTTCGACTCCTCCCACGCACCGCGCAACAGATAGCGACCGGTGGCGGTGAGCACGAGGTACGTCACGAGCACGAGCGCGACGACGGCGAGCCCTGTCAGCGCTCGCCGCATCCACATAACTCTTTTATTTTCAGTCACTTCCACGGCTGCTCGGGCATCCAAACGCCTTTGACGCGAAGGGTCGCGGTCGCTATTGTTTCTAAGATGTCCTTCGTTCATCTCCACTGCCACTCGGAGTACTCCCTCCTCGATGGCGCGAACCGCATCGACGACTTGATCGCGAGGGCGCTGGAGCTCGAACAGCCGGCCCTGGCAATCACGGATCACGGGAATCTCCACGCGGCGTGGGAGTTCCAGGAGAAGGCGAAGAAGGCCGGGCTCAAGCCCATCATCGGGATGGAGGCGTACGTCGCGCCCGGGGACCGGCGCGTGAAGGGGCGGCCCGCTCCTGGCGTGAAGCCCTACTACCATCTGATCCTGCTCGCGCGGGACATGACGGGCTACAAGAATCTGGTGAAGCTATCGTCGCTCGCGTACACCGAAGGGTTCTACTCCAAGCCGCGCGTCGACCGCGAGTTGCTCGCGCAGTACAGCGAAGGGATCATCGTCAGCTCCGCATGCCTGGCGGGCGAGATCGCGTCCAACCTCGACGCGGGGAACTACGACGGTGCGCGAGACGCCGCCTCCTGGTACGCCGATGTCTTCAAGGACCGGTATTACCTCGAGGTTCAGGCCCACGACTCGCCGGGCCAGTCGAAGCACAACGCGTCGATCCTCCAGCTTGGCGCCGACCTGAACCTCCCGGTCATCGCGACGAACGACGCGCACTTCCTCAAGTCCGACGACCACGACGCGCACGACATCCTGCTCTGCATCGGGCTGGGCAAGGACTACTCCGACCAGAACCGGATGCACTACGACCGGGGGCTCTACTTCAAGAGCGCCCCCGAGATGCGCGAGCGCTTTCCCGACCGCCCCGACGTGCTCGAGAACACGCTGAAGATCGCCGACCAGGCGGGCTTGGCGTTCGAGAAGAAGTACTACGTGCCGTCGTTCCCCCTGCCACCGGACGTCACGAGCGAGAACGAGCTGCTGGTGCGGCTCGCGACCGCCGGTGCCCATGCGCGCTATGGCGAAACGCTCTCGCCCGAGGTGAAGGAGCGGCTGGAGTACGAGCTCGGCGTCATCACCAAGACGGGCTACGCCGGCTACTTCCTCATCGTGTACGACTTCATCAAGGCGGCGCGCGATCTCGATATCCCGGTCGGACCGGGACGAGGATCTGCGGCCGGTTCGCTCGTGGCGTACGCGCTCCGCATCACCGACGTCTGCCCCCTCAAGTACGATCTCCTGTTCGAGCGCTTCCTGAATCCGGAGCGCGTCTCGATGCCCGACATCGACGTGGACTTCTGCTTCGAGCGGCGCGGTGAGGTGATCGAGTACGTGCGGCAGAAGTACGGCAAGGAGTCGGTCGGGCAGATCGTCACCTTCGGGACGATGAAGTCGCGCGCGGCCATCAAGGATGTGGGCCGCACGCTCGGTTTCACCCCGGCCGAGACGGACGCCCTGGCCAAGCTCATTCCGAATGGACCGGCGTTCAGCCTCACGGTGAAGGACGCGGTCACGCAGGTGCCGGAGATCAAGAAGCTCTACGGCACCGACGACCGCTACACGCGCCTGCTGGACTACGCCATCGCGCTCGAGGGATTGTCGCGCCATACCGGCGTCCACGCGGCCGGCGTCGTCATCGCGCCCGGCCCGCTCGACGACTACGTGCCGATCGCCACGGTCTCGAGCAAGGGCGCCGGCGCCGGCAGCGACGAGACGGTCATCGTCACCCAGTACGACATGAACTGTCTCGAGCATGCGGGCATGCTCAAGATGGACTTCCTCGGCCTCACCACGCTGACGGTGATCCGGGATGCGCTGGACAACATCCAGGCGCGCACCGGCACGAGACCGGACCTCGACACCGTCCCGATGGACGACCCGAAGACCTACCAGATGCTGCGCGCAGGGCGCACCACCGGCGTGTTCCAGTTCGAGTCTGCGCTCGCCACGGACATGCTGCGCTCCATCCGCTGCGACAGCTTCGACGACCTCGTCGCCTCCAATGCGCTGCTGCGCCCGGGCCCGCTCGACGCCGGCATGCACAAGGTCTACCAGCGCCGGAAGCGCGGCGAGGAGCCGGTCAGCTACGCCCTGCCGGAGCTCGAGCCGATCCTCAAGCCGACCTACGGCGTCATCACCTATCAGGAGCAGGTGATGCGGCTGGCGCAGACGCTGGCGGGCATCTCGCTCGCCGAAGCCGACGTGCTCCGCAAGGCGGTGGGGAAGAAGGACTCGGACCTGATCAAGCTGGAGCTGGGGAAGTTCATCTCGAAGGCGATCGCGCGCGGCTACGACCGGAAGATCATCGAGGAGCTCGCGGGCCAGATCGAGACGTTCGGCCGCTACGGCTTCAACAAGTCGCACTCGGTCGCGTATTCCGTCGTCTCCTTCCACACGGCGTATCTCAAGGCGCACTTCCCCGCCGAGTTCATGGCGGCGATCCTGTCGTCGTCCATCGGCGACACCGATTCGGTGGTGAAGTTCATCAACGAGGCGCGCGAACTGGGCATCGTCGTCCTGCCGCCCGACGTGAACGAGTCCGGCTACAAGTTCACCGTGCTCGACGAGAAGCGGATCCGCTTCGGGCTCGGCGCCGTCCGCAACATCGGCAGGGGCGCGATCGAGTCGGTTCTCGCCGCGAAGCGCGCCAAGCCGTTCGACGGGTTCTTCGACTTCACCGACCGCGTGGACCTGCGCGCCTGCAACAAGCGCGTGTTCGAGGCGCTCATCGCCTCCGGTGCGCTCGATGGCCTCGGTGGGCACCGCGCGCAGTATTGGTCCGCCCTCGACGCCGCGATGCAGGAGTCGTCGCTCAAGCAGCAGGAGCGCGAGATGGGCCAGGTGTCGATGTTCGGCGGGCCGGCTGAGGGGGGCGACGCGGGCGACGCCCACGCCCCGCGCACGCTCCCGAACGTGGCGCCGATGGCGGAGTCGGAGCGGCTCACTCGCGAGAAGGAGATCCTGGGCTTCTACATCAGCGGCCACCCGCTGGAGCCGTACCGGGTGGAATGCGAGCTGTTCGCCTCCCATACGGTGAGCCAGCTCGGCCAGTGGACGGCAGAGCCGATTTCGATGGGGGTGGTGGTCACGGCCATCAAGCGGCAGCTCAGCAAGCGGTCGGGCGCCGAGTTCGCCCGGTTGACAGTCGAGGATTTTTCGGGATCTTCCGAGGTACTGGTCTTCCCCGAGAGCTGGGGGCTGCTCGCCGACCGGGTCCGCAGCGATATCCCCGTGCTGATGAAGGGGGGATATTCGAAGCGAGACCAGGACGCCGACAGCCCGACGTTCATCGTGGAGTCGGTCACGCCGTTCGCCGAGCTGCGACTCAACGGACAGGTCTCCATCGCGATCGAGCTCGCGCTCGGAGACGCCGTCACGGCGGAAGTGATGGGCGACGTGCGGGCAGTGATCGATGCGCATGCGACGCCGCATTCGGGCGCGCCGCCGCTCGAGCTCAGATGGAATGATGGGAATGGCACGCGTGCACGGCTCAAGTCGCGCACGCTCAGACTCGCGGCCACCCAGGCCGCGCTGACCGACCTGCGGGCGCTGCTCGGCACCGAGCGGGTCCGCCTCGTGCGCGGGAGCTGACACGGATGGCGACTGCGACCCTGGAGTTCGAGAAGCCGATCTTCGAGCTGGAGAAGCAGATCGACGAGCTGAAGAAGCTCGC
>JBBQDE010000058.1:0-10196 GCA_038319425.1 Gemmatimonadales bacterium | reverse complement strand
CGAGGACACCTTCGGCATCGTTCTGGCCGAGGAGGGATGGCATCCGGGGGTCATCGGCATCGTCGCGTCGCGTCTCGTGGAGGAGTTCGGCCGTCCCGTCATCCTCATCGGCCTCGACGGCGATGAAGGAAAAGGGTCGGGGCGCTCCATCTCGCGGTTCGATCTCCATGCCGGCATCGCCCGCTGCCGCCACCTGCTGAAGCGCTTCGGCGGACATCGCAGCGCCGCGGGCGTCACGATCGCGCGTGATCAGGTCGATGCGTTTGCTCGCTGCTTCGACGACTCGGCGCGGTCGGTGCTCACCCCCGACGATCTCGTGCCCGAGCTGCGCGTGGACATGGAGGTCGCGCTGAGCGATCTGACACCCTCCTTCGAGGCGCTGCTGCGGCACCTCGAGCCCTGCGGCGTGGGGAATCCGTCGCCGGTGCTGGTGACACGCGGCGTGCGGCTGGCGACGCGGCCCCGCGTCGTCGGACAGGAAGGGTTGAAGCTCCGGCTCGTCACGGGCACGGGTCAAGCGATCGACGCCATCGGGTGGACCCTTGGCGCGCGGATCGGCGAGATCGACGTCGATCGCCCGCTCGACATCGCGTACCGGTTGGAGCGCGACGAGTATCAGGGCGTCTCGAGGCTGCAGGCCAGGCTCGCCGATTTCCGCACCTGATCCGCTCGCATGCGCATCGTGGCAGGGCGGTGGAAAGGGCGGCGGCTCGTCGTGCCCGGTGGCAGCGCAATGCGACCCACGTCGGATCGCGTCCGCGAGGCGTGGATGAGCATCGTCCAGCCCTGGCTGCCCGACGCCCGTGTGCTCGACCTCTTCGCCGGCTCGGGGGCACTCGGGATCGAAGCGGTATCGCGCGGGGCGGCGCACGCCGATCTCGTCGAATCGGCGGCCGAGAGCCTGCGCGCCATCGAGCAGAACGTGGCATCGGTGGAGGGCGCGGCGCTCGTGCAGGTGCATCGAGCCGATGCGATTCGCTTCGTCCAGACCCTCGAACCTCACGCGTACGACGTGGCGTTCGCCGATCCGCCCTACGACCTCGGCCTCGCCGCGCAGATCGCCGCGAGGTGGCTCGACGCGCCGTTTGCGGACCTGCTCGGTGTCGAGCATCGCGCGTTCGAGAAGATGCCGGACGGCGGAGACCGGAGGAAGTACGGCGGCACCGCGATCACGTTCTACCGCCTCACCGACTGACCCCTCCGCCATTACATTGCCCCCGTGCCGAATTCGCGAGTCGCCATCTACGCCGGGAGCTTCGACCCCATCACGCGGGGGCACGAAGACTTGATGCATCGCAGCCTGGAGTTCGTGGACCGGCTCGTCGTGGCCGTGGCCATCAACTCCTCGAAGGCGCCGTTGTTCACGATCGAGGAGCGCGTGGCGCTGATTCGCTCCGCGATCGGTGACGAAATGCGGATCGAGGTCCGCTCGTTCGGCGGACTGTTGGTGGACTTTGCACGCGAGGTGGGCGCATCGCTGCTCATCCGCGGGCTGCGGGCCGTGAGCGATTTCGAGTACGAATATCAGATGGCGCTCATGAACCGGCATCTGTCGCCGAAGCTGGAGACGGTGTTCATGGTTCCGTCGCTCGACACGACCTACATCAGCGCGAGCCTCGTCCGTGAAGTGGCGCGCTACGGTGGGGACGTGGACGACCTGGTGCATGAGACGGTCGCCCGCGCGCTCCGCGCCAAGATCGGCGCGACGTGAGCTTCCTCGAGTCGATCCACGCGCGCGCCGCGGCGCGGCAGCGGCGCATCGTGTTCCCGGAGCACGGCGACCCGCGGGTGATGGAGGCCGTGTGTGCGCTCGCCAAGACGGGCGTCGTGGAGCCGGTGCTCGTCGGGCGTCCGCGAGGCGCCACTGACCCGTGTGAGGCGATCGACCCCGCGCACGGAGGGCTGGCGGACGAGGTGGCGCACGAGCTGCTCCAAGGCACGCGCGGCCGCCCACTCACGCCGGAGGACGCGGCGCGGCAGGCGCGCAATCCGCTCCTCGTCGCCGACGCGCTCGTCAAGTGGGGGCGGGCCGACGGGTGCGTGGCCGGCGCCGTGTACACCACGGCCGACGTCCTCCGCGCCGCCATCTCGCTGGTCGGCGCCGCCGACGGCGTTCAGACCATTTCGAGCGCCTTCTACATGGTGATTCCCGACTTTCGCGGCGCCGGGGAAGAGGTGCTCACCTTCACGGACTGCGCCGTGGTGCGCTATCCGTCGGCATCCCAGCTCGCGGACATCGCGATCGCGGCGGCGCGCGACCGGGTTCGCATCGTGGGCGACATTCCACGCGTCGCCCTCTTATCTTTCAGCACGCGTGGCAGCGGATCCGGATCGAGCGTCGATCTCGTACGGGCCGCCGTGGCCGAGCTCCGGGTGAAAGCACCGGACCTGGCCGTGGACGGAGAATTGCAAGGAGACGCTGCGCTCATCGAGGGAGTTGCGGCCCGCAAGGCGCCGGACAGTTCCGTCGGCGGCAAGGCGAACGTACTGGTCTTCCCTTCGCTCGACGCAGGAAACATCGCCTACAAGCTGGTACAACGGTTGGCCTCGGCGCATGCGATCGGTCCGATCCTCCAGGGGGTCAAGCGACCGTGCAACGATCTCTCGCGCGGAGCGACGGCCGAAGACATTTTCAATGTGGCCGCCATCACCGCACTGCAGGCGGACGGCGCTACCGCCACCGCACTGAACGAGCACCGCCAGGAGACAGGCACATGAGCTTCTCGATCAAAAAAGAGGGCGAAATAGTCGTGGTCGATGTTGAAGGGCAGCTGATCGTGGGCAACCGACAGGAGCTCAAGCAGAAGGTTCTCGACGAGCTGGAACGCGGCGAGAAGAAGTTTCTCATCGATTTTGCCCAGACGGGCTACATCGACAGCTCGGGACTTGGCGTGCTGGTCTCGCTCTCGAAGAAGATTCGCGAGCAGGGCGGCGAGCTGCGTCTCGCCAACCTGAACGACGACCTGAAGACCCTGTTCGAGCTCACCAAGCTCGATACGCTCTTCCAGATCTCCGACACGCGCGACCGCGCGCTGTCCAGCTTCTGATGTCTCGGCGCGGCCCGCCCCGGTAGGGGCGGGCCGACTGCCGTACACCCGCGAAGTCTCCGGCCGCGAGTGCCTCGCGCCCCACGCCGATCACGACCCCGCCATGGCCGCGTCCTCCCAGCCCGACGCCGGGCTTCGTGTTTCCTTGCAGGTCGACATTCCGAGTGACGTCGCGTACATCGAGCGCGTCGTCGATCTGGTGCGACATTCCTGCTCCGAGCTGTCCTTCAACTCCCATCAGCTCGCGCTGAACGTTCCAGTCGCGCTGAGCGAGGCCCTCTCCAACGCGATCCTCCGCGGCAACCGGGAGGATCCCGAGAAGCGCGTCCGCATCCGGGCCGAAGTGGACGCGACCCGTCTCGTGCTGGAGATCGTCGATGAGGGTGTGCGCTTCGACATTGATGCCAACACGCGCGACGCGACCGACCCCGATAACATCGAGCGCGAGGACGGCCGCGGCCTCTTCCTCATGCGCGCGTTGATGGACGTGGTCGAACGCTTCGATAGCGGCGCGCACACATCGCAGGGCAACGTCGTCCGCCTGACCCTCGCCCGCGGATGAGCGAGCTCGGAGAGGTACTCACCGCCTACTACGAGGCCACGGGCTGCGACGCAGCCGTGTGGCGTCGCGATGGCGCGGACGAGACACCCCTCCGCTGGATCGCCGGCACGCGCCGCGAAGATCCGCCCCCCGAGTCGCTGCTTCCCCCCCTCGGCGTGATTCGCGACGAGCCCACGGAGCGCGGCCGGCTCGTCATCGTGCCCATTGCCGGCCCGCGCCCCGCATGGCTGGTGCTGGGACCCTGTCCCATCGAGCGCCGCGAGATCGATCGCTACCTCAAGTTCCTGCGGCCCGTGGTGGCGCAGTACCTCCAGAACACGCTCGAGGTGGAGCATGCCGCCAACGAGCTCGCGGAACGGTACGAAGAGATCAACCTGCTGTACTCCATCAGCGAGATCCTCGGGCGCACGGTGTCGCTGGAGGAGGGAGCCGGAACGATCCTTCGCGAGGTGAGCGAGACCGTCGGCGCGCGACGCGCGTCGATCCTCGTTCACGATCGCACGTCCGCCTCGCTCGTCGTCGTCGCGCGGCTGGGTGGGGAAGGCATGCCCTCGCCACCGATCTCGCTCGACGACGAGTGCAGCGTGAGCGCGCACGTCTTCCGCACGCTGCACTCCATGATCGCGGAAGAGGGACAGATGCCGTGCGCGGCGGAGACGGCGTTCCGGCGCGGCGCGATGCTCACGGTGCCCATCCTCTGGACGACCCAGGATGGCAGCGAGCCGCTCGGCGTGGTGAACCTGTCGGATCGCCGCTCCGGTCAGGCGTTCACCGCCGGAGACCAGAAGCTCGTCACCGCCATCGCGTCGCAGATCGGTGCGGCCATTCAGAACGCGCGCCTCGTCACGCAGTCGCTCGATCAGCAGCGCCTCCAGCAGGAGATGACGCTCGCGCACGACCTGCAGATGAAGCTCCTGCCCGACGCCGCGCACGTTTCGCCGGAAGCGACCGTCGCGGCACGCGTCGTTCCGGCTGAAGACGTCGGCGGCGACTTCTACAACTTGTATCGCCTGTCGGGCGGGCGGATCGGCGTGATGATCGGCGACGTGAGCGGGCATGGCTACCAGGCCGCGCTCATCATGGCGCTCACCATGAGCGCCTCGGCGATCCATGCCCAGGGCACGGACGATCCGGCGGAGATGCTCCGGCGTCTCTACCTGTCGGTGAAGGAGGAGCTGACGACGACCGAGATGTTCGTGTCGGCTCTGTACGCCGTGGTGGACCGCGAGCAACGGGTGCTGCGCTATGGCAACACCGGACACCCGCATGCCTTCGTCGTCGGACGCGATGGGTCAGTGGAGCGCCTGTCGGCCGGCGGTCCGCCGCTCGGGATGGCCGACGAGGCGCCAGCGTCCGTCACGCGCTCGTGGGACGTGGGCGGCGACGTGCTCGTGATGTTCACCGATGGCATCACCGACGCGCGCAACCGCGATGGGCGTCGCCTCGACGAAGGGCCGGTGCTCGAGACCGTGATTCGGCATCGTGACGAGCCGCCGGCGCAGATTGCCGGCCGGGTGTTCGCGTTGCTCGATCACTACACGGGCGACACGCCGCGTCTGGACGACCTGACGCTCCTCATCCTCAAGAGCTGATGGGCGCGGACGACGCCGGCGCGCCATCGCGCCGCCGCGGCGCCTTTCCGCCGACACGCAAGAGCCTCGGCCAGCATTTTCTCTCCGACCGGCGAATCCTTGGCCGGATCGCCGACGCGCTGCAGCTGAAGGGTGGCGAGACGGTGCTCGAGATCGGCCCCGGCCGCGGCGCCCTCACCGATATCCTTGCCGAGCGCGCTGGCCGCCTGATCGCGATCGAGTACGACCGCGCGCTCGCCGAGCTGCTTCGGCAACGCTATGCGAAGCGGAGGAACGTGCTGATCGCCGAGGCCGACGTCCTGGCCGTCTCGCTCGGAGAGCTCGCGGCCGGCCCGTATTCGCTCGTGGGCAACGTGCCCTACTACATCACCACGCCCATCCTCTTCCACGCGCTGGTGCCGCCACGCGCGGACCGCGCCGTGTATCTCGTGCAGAAGGAGGTCGCGGATCGCCTCGTCGCTGCGCCCGGCACGGGGGAATACGGAGCGCTCACGGTGAATGTCGCCGCCGTGGCGCGGGCGGAGTCGCTGTTCAAGGTGCCGGCCGGCGCGTTCTCGCCGCCCCCCGAGGTGGAGAGTGCCGTGGTGCGCATCACCCCGCTCGTCCAGCCGCTGGCGACGCCCGAAGAGGAGCGCCCGCTCCGCACCCTCGTCCAGAACGCGTTTGGCATGCGGCGCAAGCAGATGCGGCGGGTGCTTCGGTCGCTGCTGAACCTTGACGCTGCCGCGGCGGAGGGGCTGCTGATGGAGGCGGGGATCAACCCCGAGGTCAGGCCGGAAACCCTCTCGCCTGAACTGTTCGTGGCGCTGCTCCGAGCATCCAGGCCGCGGTAGCGGCGGACGTCATTACTCAGTCCGCGTCGCGATTGCTCAGGGCGAACGACAGTCCTTCGAGCTCCATCGCCATGTTCACCGTCTTGACGGTGACGTCGGCCGGCGCATGAAGCTGCGCGGGAGCGAAGTTGAGCACCGCCTTGATGCCCGCTTTCACCACCCGGTCCAGCACCCCCTGCGCATCGTCGCTCGGGATGGCGAGGACGGCGATGTCGGGGCGGTCGCGGAGTGCGTCCGCTTCGAACCGCGCCATGTTGCGCACCTCGATGCCTTCGAGCTGCCTGCCCACCTTAACCGCATTCGTGTCGTAAGCGGCGATGATCTGGAAGCCGCGCTGCTGAAACCCGTGGTATTGCGCGAGCGCCGCGCCGATCTTGCCGGCGCCGATGATCACGACACGCCACTCCTTCCCGAGCCCCAGTATCTCGCGCAGCGCGGTAGACAGCTCGGGCACCGAGTAGCCCAGCCCGCGCTTGCCGAACGAGCCGAAGAACGACAGGTCCTTCCGCACCTGGGCGGACGTCGTTCCGCCCCGTCGTGACAGTTCGTCGCTGGACACCGTGGCGAGCCCGCGCTCCTCGAATTCCTCGAGGAACCGCAGGTAGATCGACAGGCGGCGAACGGTTGAATCGGCGATGCGTTTCACGGTGGCGTCCGAGCTTGTGAATTCATTCACAAGGTAGCCGCCGCTTTCCGTAAGCACCAGCGCGCTCCTGCACGTGAAATGACAGGCCCGTCAGCCTGTCATTTACACCTGCACCACACGACCTCACGGGTTATCTTCGGGTCATGCAGCGCTCCGGATTACCCACGCAGTCGTCCGTCGACCCAGTGAGCGGCACCCGGCTCGAGCCGTTCACCCCCTTCGGCGTGTCCACCCGCCCCGAATCGGGCCTGCTCGCGGCGCGCGCCACGGACTTTCTCAGGGCTGGTCCCGCCGATTCGGCTTCCTTGATCGCCGGCATCTGCCAGCTCTCGGCCGTTCCGTCGCTGGTGGCCGAGCACATGGCGGTGACGCTGTTGCGCGATCATCCGCGCTTCGCGCGCACGGCGGACGGTGCGTGGCGCTTGAGCGAGCCGCCGCCGCCGGGGTGGTATGCGCATCTGTCCGACGACGAGCCCCTTCTCTCGTCTCTCTCGTTCGCCGTGGTGGACGTGGAGACCACGGGAGGGCGTCCGGATACCGGCGACCGCATCACCGAAATCGCGGTGGTCACGGTCAAGGACAGCGCCGTCGTCGACGTGTTCGAGACGCTCGTGAATCCCGAGCGCTCGATCCCGCCCTTCATCACTCGGCTCACGAACATTTCGTGGGACATGGTGCGCGACAAGGCGCCGTTCCGCGACGTGTGCGGCGATGTGCTCCGCGCGCTCGACGGCAACGTGTTCGTCGCGCACAACGCCGGGTTTGACTGGCGCTTCGTGAGCGCCGAAGTCGCGAGGAGCACCGGTCGCGAGCTCACGGGGCGCCGGCTCTGCACGGTCAGATTGTCGCGGCGGATCCTGCCGCAGTTGCGTTCTCGCTCGCTGGACTGGGTGGCGCGCCACTATGGCGTCGAGATCCCCCCGGGCATGCGGCATCGCGCCGCGGGTGACGCGCTGGCCACCGCGCACTGCCTCCTGCGGCTGCTGGAGGATGCCCGCGCGCACGGCTGCGAGCGCTGGTCGGAGCTCGAGCGCTTCCTCGCGCGTGGGGCGGCCAAGCCCAAGCGCCGTCGTCGCGGCGCGTCCGGCATGCCGAGGTCCGTCGACAAGGACACGACGGCATGACGTGAGCCGTGATCGGTGAGGCGTGAATCGTCCCGACACGACGGCTCACGGTTCACTGCTCCCGTCTCATGGGTATTTTGAGGCATGCCGCTTCTTCCCCTGGTCCAAACCCGCACGGTCGGCCGCCTCACGGTGCACGCCCTTCAGGCCGGCCTGCAGCAGCTCGACGGCGGCGCGATGTTCGGCGTCGTCCCCAAGACGCTCTGGGAGCGGAAGATTCCCGCCGACGCGCGAAACCGGATTCCGCTTGGCATGCGGTGTCTCCTCGTCGAACATCCCGACGGTCTCGTGCTGATCGACACCGGCGCGGGCGACAAGGAGACGGAGAAGTTTCACGGCATCTACGGCATCGAGAACGCGCCGATCGGCGGCGTCGGGCCGACCCAGCTCGAGAGCGCGCTGGGACAGGCGGGCTTTGCGCCGGCCGACGTGCGGGTCGTGATCAACAGCCACCTGCACTTCGATCACGCCGGCGGCAACACGCGAAAGCGCGAGCTCGATGACCCGGTACCGAGCTTTCCGAACGCGCGCTATGTGGTTCGGCGCGGCGAGTGGGACTGGGCGCATCATCCCAACGAGCGCACGTCCGCCAGCTACTTCGCGCACAACTACGACCCCCTGCGCTCGGCTGGGCTGCTCGAGCTCGTGGACGCCGATGTCGAGGTCGTGTCGGGGATCTCGCTGCGTCACACGCCGGGGCATACGCCGCATCACCAGGGCGTGCTGGTCGAATCCGGCGGCGAGCGTCTGTTCTACCTCGCGGATCTCGCACCGACCACCTCTCACGTGCCGCTGCCCTGGATCATGGGGTATGACGTGGAGCCGCTTGTCACGCTCGAGTCCAAGCGGCGACTGTGGGCCGAGGCGGCCAGCGAGCGCTGGACGATGGTGTTCGAGCACGACTCGGTGAACGCGTTCGGCCGGATCATGGCCGATGGAAAGGGCTACGCCTGTGAAATCCTCGAGTGACGCCGACCTCCTTGCGCCAGGGCACCGCTGAAGTCACGGAGCGGTGCCAACGCTGGCCGCGGTGCCTTGACCCAGGGCCCAGGCGCGTCTAACTTGCGTCCTGACAACTAGCTAAGCGGGCGCACCGAGCCTTGGTGCTCCCCACCCTCTGGCCCTCGCCTCGCTGCGGGGCGTGCTGCAGGAGTCCTGACTTTTCACGCGGCCCCGGCTTCATTGTGGGGCGCCGCGCGTCTTTGCGGACTCTTCTCCAGAAGGTCCGTTTTTTTTGTGCTCTCTATCTGAGGCTACGAGTATTCAGGACACTACCAAGCGCGTGCGAGTCAATCGCATGATCCGCATCAGCCCGGTCCGCGTGATCGGCGCCGATGGCTCTCAGCTCGGAATTCTCGAGGTGGATGCGGCGCTGCGCATGGCGGAAGACGCCGGACTGGACCTGGTCGAAGTCGCCGCGACTGCCCGGCCCCCGGTCGTCCGCATCATGGACTACGGGAAGTACAAGTTCGAGATGGCGAAGCAGGCGCGGGTGGCGAAGAAAAAGCAGCACGTGATCGAGCTGAAGGAAGTGAAGTACCGTCCCGGCATCGACGATCACGATTTCGACACGAAGACGCGACACGCACGCCGCTTTCTCGAGGAGAAGAACAAGGTGAAGGTGACCATGATGTTCCGTGGTCGGCAGGTCGCTCACCCCGAGCTGGGTCAGGCCGTCCTCGACCGGGTGAGCAGTCAGTTGTCGGATATCGCGAAGATCGAGAGCGCGGGCCGGCTGGAAGGAAAGTCGATGACGATGATTCTGACGCCCAAATAGAGAGAGCGTTCCATGCCGAAGATGAAGACCCACAAGGGCGCCGCGAAGCGGTTCAAGTTGACCGGTTCGGGCAAGGTCAAGCGCTACAAGGCGTTCAAGAGCCACATCCTCACCAAGAAGTCCTCCAAGCGGAAGCGCAATCTGCGCCGCGCGGGGCTCATCGCCACGAACGGCGAACAGAAGCGAATCAAGCGCCTCATTCAGGCCGCTTAATAGGAGCCGACCATGCCACGCGCCGTATCGAACGTCCCGCGCCTCAAGCGGAAGAAACAGATCCTCAAGCACGCCAAGGGCGCGTTCGGCGCTCGCTCGAAGTTGTGGAAGGCGGCGAAGGAAAACGTGGAGCGCGGCTGGAAGTACGCGTACCGCGATCGCAAGAACAAGAAGCGCGATTTCCGTCGCCTCTGGATCGTCCGCATCAACGCCGCGGCGCGCCAGCACGACATGAGTTACAGCGTCTTCATCAATGGCCTCGGCCTCGCCGGCATCGAAGTGGATCGGACGATCCTCGCCGACATCGCTGTGCGGGACCCGCAGGCGTTGGGTGCGCTCGCCGAGTAGGCGCGCGCCGCCCTGACCGCTGCGTAAGTCGTTTTCCCGCAGGCCCTCGGCGGC
>JBBQDE010000057.1:0-10206 GCA_038319425.1 Gemmatimonadales bacterium | reverse complement strand
GTGACTCCGTCGCGCGCCCCCTTGCTGACCAGGATGTGATGGTGCGCCCGTGCCGCGATCTGCGGCAGGTGGGTGATCGCGAACACCTGGTGATAGGCCGCCACGCGGCGCATCGTCTCGCCGACCTGGAGCCCGACGCGTCCGCCGATTCCGGCGTCCACTTCGTCGAAGATGAGCGTGGGCACGCGGTCGAGCCGCGCAAGGATGGTCTTCAACGCGAGCATCACGCGCGACAGCTCGCCGCCCGACGCCACCCGCGCGAGTGGGCGCTCCTCGTGCCCGATGTTGAGGGACACGCGGAACTCGACCAGCTCGGCACCCTGAGGCCCCACCTCGCGCGCCGCCACGAGCACAGCGTGAAACCGTCCGTCGGGCATGCCGAGGTCGGGGAGGACTTCATCGACCGCCCGCCCGAGCCGCTCGGCGGCGCTGGTGCGCGCGGCGCTCAGCGCAGCCGCCTTGTCGCCGAGCGCCTTCGCTGCCCCCCGTTCACGCTCCTCGAGCGCGCGCAGGTCGAGGTCGGCGGAGTCCACGAGATCCAGCTCGGCCCGCGCCTGTCGCCCCGCTTCCATGACGTCAGCGAGCGTAGCGCCGTACTTCTTCGTCAGCTTGAACAGCAGGTCGCGGCGGCGGCGCACCTCATCCAGGCGTGCGGGATCGAGCTCGACCGCGGACTCGTACTCGACAAGTTCGCGAGCGAGCGCCTCGAGGTTGTAGTACGCGGTGTCGTACATCTCCTGTAGTCGCAACAGCGCCGGATCGATGCGCTGGATGCTCGAGAGCAGTCGCTCCACGGCGGCGAGCCGCAGCAGCACCGTGTCCTCGTCGCCCTCGATCGCGCTGGAGATTCCGGTGGCGAGCTCGCGCAGCTCTTCCGAGTTCTCGAGCCGCCGTGCCTCGTCCTCGAGGCGTCCCTCCTCTCCCTCGACCAGCCGCGCGCCCTCGATCTCCTGCGCCACGTGCCGCAGGTAGTCGGCGCGCTTCTCGGCGTCCGCTCGCCGGCGACGAAGATCGGCGATGTCGCGACGCGACACAGCGAGCGCGTCGTAGGCCGTCTCCACGTCGCGCGCCAGCTCCGTCGCTCCGGCGAAGGCATCGAGGATCCGTCGCTGCGCATCGCCATCCAGTAGCGTCTGCGCCTCGTGCTGTCCGTGCAGGTTCACGAGCAGGCGGCCCACCTCCGCGAGGATCGTTGCACTGACCGTGGTGCCGTTGACCCACGCGCGGGCGCGTCCGGCGGCGACGATCTCGCGCCGGAGGACGACCAGCGATTCCTCCGCATCGATGCCGCGCTCGTCGAGCAGCGCGGCGATTTCCGGCCGGTCGGCGACGTCGAACACCCCTTCGACCGTGGCGCGGTCGGCGCCCGTGCGGATGAGGTCCGCGCTGGTGCGCTCGCCGAGCAGGAGGCCGAGCGCGCCGACGATGATCGACTTCCCGGCGCCGGTTTCGCCCGACAGCACGTTGAACCCCCGCGCGAGCGGGAGCGTGAGCGACTCGATGATCGCGAAGTTCCTGATCCGCAGCTCGGTCAGCATCGTGGCGATTCGTCTCGCTCCATCAGTCCACCCCAGTGCAGCTTCTCGCGCATCGTGGCGAAGAAGTTCCCTTCCGGGAAGCGGACGATGCGCACGGGGTAGGGCGACCGCCGCACCACCAGCGCCTCGCCCACCGCGAAGGTCGCCCCGACTTGGCCGTCCACCGTGACCAGAAGCTCGTCGGGACCATCTTCCGCCTGCACGATCACCTCGAAGGTGGGTGGCAGCACGAGGGGGCGGATCGCCAGGGTATGCGCGCTCACGGTGGTGACGATGATCGTCTCCAGCGTCGGGAACACCACGGGCCCGCCCGCCGACAGGTTGTACGCGGTGGAACCGGTGGGGGTGGACAGCACGACGCCGTCGGCGCCATAGCGAGCCACAGTCTCTCCGTTCGCCATCACGCGCATCGTGACCACCCGCGCAAAGCCGCCCTTGTGCAGCACCACGTCGTTGAGCGCTCGCCACTGCGCGCGTTCGACGCCGAGGATGTCGCGCACCCGCGCGTCGAGGGTCATGCGCTCTTCCACCACATGCTCGCCGGCGACGAAACGACGCAGAGCCTGCTCCATTTGGTCGGCGGGACAGCACGTCAGGAAGCCGAGCCGGCCGAGATTGATGCCGAGGATCGGCGCCGGATGATGCTCCACGATGCGCGCGGCGCGCAGCAGTGTGCCGTCCCCGCCGAGCGTGAGCATCGCGTCCACCTCGGCAGGCACGATCGTCCGCGCTCCGTCGCCGCCAAGGTCGCGCAGCGTGTCCTCGAACGACAGCGTCACGTCGAGCGTCGGCGCGAGCCGTCGCAGCGTCGCGAGGACGCCGGGCAGTCCTTCGTAGCCGCGATGCCCGACGACGCCGAGTCGGATCACCCGGCGAGCGCCTCGCTCTCGCGCAGTGCGCGCACCCGCTGGGCGATTCCCGGCGCATCGAGTCCCAGGTCCGCCAGCTGCACGGCGCGGGACGCCGCGTAGATGATGCGGTCGGGCACGCCGTGCGTATGCACGCGCACGCCGGCGTCCTGCCCCGCGATGATGCCAGCCATGTAGGCGCCGAATCCGTTCACGACTGTGCCCTCCTCGACGACGAGGATCTGGCGGTGGTCGGCGAGGATCGCGGCGAGGGTGACCTGATCGTACGGCTTGAGGTACCGGCAGTTCACCACCGTGACCTCGAGGCCTTCAGAGGCGAGGGTCTCCGCGGCGGCCATCGACGTGGCTACCATCGTGCCCACGGCGAGGATGGCGACCTCGCTCCCGCGACGAAGCACTTCCCACGTCGCGTGCGGCGTCGCCTCGATGGCGCCCATCTCCGGCACCGCGGTCGACACGGCGTCGCGCGGGTAGCGCAGCGAGAAGGGGCCGCCATCGTGCTGCACGCCCGCGCGGAGCAGGGCAAGCATCTCGCGCCCGTCCTTCGGCGCAGTGACCGTCATGTTCGGCACGGCCAGCATGTAGGCGATGTCGTACAGCCCCATGTGTGTCTCCCCGTCCTCACCCACGAGACCGGCGCGATCCATCGCGAACACCACCGGAAGCGACTGGATGGCGCAGTCGTGGATGATGTTGTCGTAGCCGCGCTGCAGGAAGGTGGAGTAGATGGCGCACACCGGGCGCAGCCCGCGCGTCGCCAGGCCGGCGGCGAAGGTGACGGCGTGGCCCTCGGCAATGCCCACGTCGAAGAAGCGCGACGGATGCGCCTTGGCGAACGCTCCGGTGCCCGTGCCGCTCGGCATGGCGGCGGTGATCACGACGACCTTCGAGTTCTCGGCGCCGAGCTCGACCAACCCCTTCCCGAAGACCGCGGTCCACGCCGGATTCGCGGTCGACGACTTGAGCTGCTTGCCCGTGGCCGGATCGTGCCCGGGGGGCAGCGCGTGCCACTTCTCCCCCGCCGCGTGCTCGCCGGCCGGAAATCCCTTTCCCTTCTGCGTGATGACGTGCACCAGGCGCGGTCCGGTCATCTCGCGCACCGACGCGAAGGTGTCCACCAGCGCGTCGAGGTCGTGGCCGTCGATCGGACCGAAATAGCGGAAGCCGAGCTCCTCGAACAACACGCCCGGCGTGAGGAACGCCTTGACGCTCTCTTCCCACTTGCGGGCGATGGCGGCGACGGGGGCCGGCGCGTTCTCGAGCAGCTCACCGACCTTGCTGCGAATGCGGTTGTAGAGCGAGTTCCGCTGGATCGACGTCAGGTACTTGTGCATCGCCCCCACGTTGGGCGCGATCGACATCTCGTTGTCGTTCAGCACGACGACGATGTCGCGCTCGGAGTGGCCGGCGTTGTTGAGCCCTTCGTACGCGAGCCCCGACGTGAGCGCCCCGTCACCGAGGATGGCGACCACCTTCAGCGATTCACCGTTGATGTCGCGCGCCGCCGCCATGCCGAGCGCCGCCGAGATGGCCGTTGCCGCGTGACCGGCACCGAAGGTGTCGTAGGGGCTCTCGCTGCGCTTGAGGAATCCGGAGATGCCGTGCTCCTGGCGGAGCGTCTCCATCCGCGTGTTCCGGCCGGTGAGCAGCTTGTGCGGATAGCCCTGATGGCCGACGTCCCAGACCAGCTGATCGTCCGGCGCGCGGAAGACGTAGTGCAGCGCGATCGACAGCTCGACGACGCCAAGGCCGGCGCCGATGTGTCCGCCGGTTCTGGAGCAGATGTCGACCAGGCGCGCCCGGATTTCGTCGGCGAGCGTGCGCAGCTCGTCGCGAGTGAACGGCCGGAGATCGGCGGGAGATTCAATGCGGTCGAGAAGAGACATGGGATGCTCGGAATCTAAGAGGTGCGCTCGACGGTGAAGCGCGCGAGCCGTTCCAACGCGGGGGTCAGGAGACCCACGTCGGACAGGGCCTGGCATCCGTCGTCGATCAACGCCGTGGCCCGCACTTTCGCTCCATCAATACCCAGCAGCGCCGGGTAGGTGCTCTTCCTGAGCTCCAGGTCGCGCCCAGCGGTCTTTCCAAGTTGGTCAGTCGTCGCCGTCACGTCGAGGACGTCATCGGCGATCTGAAAGGCCAACCCCACCGCCGCGCCGAACCGGGCCAGCGCGTCCAGTCGCGGCTGGGAGGCGGACGCGGCGCGTCCGCCCAGAGTGGCGGCGGCCACGATGAGCGCTCCGGTCTTGGCGCGATGAATCCGCTCCAGGTCGGCCAGCTTGAGCGGTCGCCCCTCCCCTTCGAGGTCGAGCAACTGCCCGCCGATCATTCCTCCCGCGCCCGACGCCTGCATCAGCTCGGCCACGAGCGCGCCGACCGCGTCGTCGTCGAGCCCCAGGTCACGCGCAGCATCCGCGGCGCAGAGCGCGGCGAGGGGAACCATCGCCAGGCCGGCCGCCGTCGCCGCGGCGATACCGAAGACACGATGGACGGTGGGGCGTCCGCGCCGCATGTCGTCGTCGTCCATGCACGGGAGGTCGTCATGCACGAGCGAGTAGGCGTGGACGACCTCCACTGCCGCCGCCAGCTCAGCGGCGTCGCCCGTTCCTCCCGCCGCGTCGTAGGCGCTCACGACAAGGATGCCGCGCATGCGCTTTCCTTCGCCCAGCAGGCTGTAGCGAATCGCGTCGCGCACCGGCGGCGCGAGGCCTTCGAGGCGGCGGTCCGAGACTCGCGCGAGCGCGGCGTTGATGGCTACCTGCGCCGGCGCGAAGTCAGTGCGCGGCTCACTCATCTTCGAACGGCTCCACGTCGAACGCGCCGTCCGCGAGCTCGGTGAGCCGTTGGACCCGCGCTTCCGCTTCGGACAGCGTACCCGCCGCATCGCGCAGACAGGCGACCCCTTCCTCGAACAGCGCGAGCGCCGCGGCGAGATCGAGCGGCTCGCCTTCGAGCTGGGCGACGATTGCTTCCAGGCGCGTGAGCCGCTCCTCGACCGTTGTCATCGATCCCGCGCCCCGAGCGCGCGCGCCTGGACGGCCGTGGCGTCCACCTCGCCATCGCGGAGGCGTAGCGTGAAGGCGCGACCGCTCGGAAAGTCGCCGACGGACCCGAGCGTCGCCCCGCCCGCGTCGCGGGCTACCGCGTAGCCCCGCTCGAGCGTGGAAAGCGGCGACAGCGCGTTGAGTCGCCCGGACAGGGCGGAGATCGCCGAGCGCGCCGCCGCGGTTCGAGTCGACGCGGCCGCCGTGAGCGCGCGGGCTGCCGACGTGGCGCGCTGCTGTGGCTCATACAGGCAGGTCTCCATCGCGCTGAGCAAACGGGCGCGCTGGGCGCCGAGTGCCAGCGCCACCTCGGTCCGCGACGCGACAGCTGTCTCGGCGGCGGCGGACGGCGTGGGGGCGCGTACGTCGGCGACGAGATCGCAGAGCGTGATGTCCACCTCGTGCCCGACGGCGGAGATGGTCGGCACGTGACACGCCGCCACCGCTCGCGCGACGCGCTCGTCGTTGAACGCCCACAGATCCTCGCGCGACCCGCCGCCGCGACCGATGATCACCAGCTCTGCCCCGCCCCATCGGGTGACGCGGGCGAGCGCCGCGCACAACTCGAGCGGCGCGTTCTCCCCCTGCACCGCAGCATGCACCACCACCAGCTCCACGCCGGGCGCGCGCCGGCGCATCACCGCCACGATGTCGCGGAGCGCGGCACCGCTCGCGCTCGTGACGAGGGCGATGCGGCGCGGAAAGCGCGGGAGCTCCCGCTTGCGCGATGCCGCGAGCAGCCCATCACGCTCGAGCCGCAGCCGCGTCGCCTCGAGCGCCTTTCGCCACAGCCCCTCGCCCTCCGCTTCCAGCCGCCGCACCGTGAAGTGCATCTCGCCACGCGCGGCGTAGACCGCCAGCTGTCCGAACGCGGCGACCGCCATGCCGTCGTCCGGCGGCGCAGGCATGACGCGCTGGTCACGCGACCACACCACGCACTTGAGCTGCGAGGACAGATCCCGGAGGGAGAAGTACCAGTGACCGTTGCGGTGCGCCTTGAAATCGCTCACTTCGCCGCGCACCCAAAGCGGGATGAAGGCGCCTTCGACCACGTCCTTCACCGTCTGCGTCAGCGTCGAGACGGCGATCGCCGACGAGGGGCTGGCACCCGGAAAGGTCTCGCCGACGTCCGCGTACACGGACGCCGGGTCGGGCGCGTCGAACAGGGACGGCGCCTCCCCGGGTTCCCCACGCCGGCGCGTCATCCGGGGAGCGTGCGCGCCGCGGCGCGCACCGTGTTCCGGAGGAGCATGGCGATCGTCATCGGCCCAACGCCACCCGGCACCGGAGTGATGAGCGAGGCGACCTCACGAACGCCGTCGAAGTCCACGTCGCCGACCAGCCGCGTGCCGCTCGTCGTGTTCGCGTCCGGAATGCGGTTCATGCCGACGTCGATCACGACCGCGCCGCGCTTCACCATGTCGGCGGTGATCATCCTCGGCCGCCCCGCTGCCACGATGAGGATGTCCGCGCGTCGCGTGTGCGACGAGAGATCGCGCGTGCGGCTGTGGCAGATGGTGACCGTCGCATCCGCGCCGTCGCCGGCCTGGAGCATGAGCGCTGCCATCGGCTTCCCGACGATCGTGCTCCGGCCGACCACCACGCACTCCGCGCCGCTGGTCTCGACGCCGTACTCGGTCAGCATGCGCTGCACGCCGGCCGGCGTACACGGCGCGAAGCCGTCGCGGTGTCCGATGAACAGCTTGCCGACGTTCACGGGATGGAAACCATCCACGTCCTTGTCGGGGCGGATGTGGTTGATCACCGAGTCCGGATCGATGTGCCGGGGCAGCGGCATCTGCACGAGGATGCCGTGCACCTGGTCGTCCTGATTGAGCTGCTCCACCAGTGCGAGCAGTTGTGCCTGCGAGGACGCGGCGGGCAGTCGGATCGTCTCGCCCGCCATGCCCGCGTCGCGCGACGCCGTCTCCTTCGCGCCGACGTAGACCGCGCTGGCCGCGTCGTCGCCAACGAGCACCACGGCGAGACCGGGGATGACGCCCCGAGCCTTGAGCGCCGCGACCTCGGCCGCGACCTCGAGCCGGATCTTCTTCGCGAGCGCCGTCCCGTCGATGCGCCCCGCGCCCGCGACGAGCCGGTCGTGCGCCATCCCCGGCGGCGTCAGCTCAGCGGGCAAAGTCCACCGCACGCGTCTCGCGGATGAGCACCACCTTGATCTGGCCGGGATACTGGAGCTCCGCCTCGATGCGGCGCGCGATCTCCTCCGAGAGCGTCGTCATCCGGCCATCGTCCACGTCGTCGGGCACGACAACCACGCGAATCTCGCGGCCGGCCTGGATGGCGAAGACCCGCTCGACCCCCTTGTAGCTCGACGCGATGCGCTCGAGCCCCTCGAGGCGCTTCACGTAGGTCTCGAACGCTTCGCGACGCGCACCCGGACGCGAACCGGAGATCGAATCGGCCGCCTGCACCAGCACCGAGACTTCCGACTCGTGCGGCACGTCGTCGTGATGCGCGGCGATGCAGTTCACCACCATCGGGTTCTCCCCGTACTTCGTCGCCATCTCGACGCCGAGTTGGACGTGCGTGCCCTCGTGCTCGTGCGTGAGGACCTTGCCCACGTCATGCAGCAGCGCGCCGCGCTTGGCCATCGCCACATCGAGCCCGAGCTCGGCGGCCATGATGCCCGCCAGGTGCGCGACCTCCTGTGAGTGCTGCAGAATGTTCTGCCCATAGCTCGTCCGCCACTTCATGCGGCCGACCAGCTTGATGAGCTCCGGGTGCAGCCCGTGCACGCCGGTGTTGTACGCCGCCTGCTCGCCGGTCTCGACGATGGCGATGTCCACTTCCTTCTTCGACTTGTTGACGACTTCCTCGATGCGGCCGGGGTGGATTCGGCCGTCGGAGACCAGCTTCTCGAGGGCGAGCCGCGCGACTTCCCGGCGGATCGGATCGAAGCACGAGACGACCACGGTGTCGGGGGTGTCGTCGATGATCACGTCCACGCCGGTGGCGAGCTCGAAGGCGCGGATGTTCCGCCCCTCGCGGCCGATGATCCGTCCCTTCATCTCGTCGTTGGGCAGCGAGACGGCCGACACGGTCGTCTCGGCGGTCGTGTCCGCGGCGATGCGCTGGATGGCCAGCGCGACGATCTTCTTCGCCTCGCGATCGGCGTTCCGCCGAGCACTCTCGCGGATCTCGCGCAACAGGTTCGCCGCGTCGGCCTGGGCTTCCTCCTCGAGTCGACGGATCAGCTCCTGCTTCGCATCCTGGGCCGACATGCCCGCCATCTGCTCCAGCCGGCGCCGCTCGTCGCTCACGAGCTTCTCCAGCTCCTCCTCGCGCGTCTGGACGAGCTTTTCCCGGCGACCGAAGTCGCTCGCCCGCCGGCCGATGTCGCGGTCCCGCTGCTCCACCGCTTCGGCCTTTCGGTCGAGGGCACTCTCGCGTTCGTTCACGCGCCGCTCTTCCTGCTCCACGATCGACCGCCGTCCGCGCAGCTCCTGTTCGGCGT
This sequence comes from Gemmatimonadales bacterium, assembly GCA_038319425.1. Taxonomy (GTDB): domain Bacteria; phylum Gemmatimonadota; class Gemmatimonadetes; order Gemmatimonadales; family Gemmatimonadaceae; genus AG11. The sequence continues at coordinate 1,280 of JBBQDE010000057.1, read as the reverse complement.
CCTCGCGGAGGCGCATCACCTCTTCCTTGCCGGTGATGACGGCGCTCTTGCGCATCGTCTCCACCTCGCGCTCCGCCTCGAAGAGGATCCGCTTCGCCGTCTCCTCTGCCGTCGACTTGGCGGCCGCTTGCCGCTCCAGCTCGGCGCGCCGACCTTCCGTGGCCCCGCTCTTCCGCCCGAAAAAGAAAAAGGCCGGCGAGGCGATGACGAGTACGCCCAGCGCGGCAAGAATTGCCAGACTGTTCATCGATCTATGCTCCACCGCGGCGGACCGCGGGAACGGGGAAACCACCGCTCGATCCGCGGAGCGCCGACCTGCAGCCGCCAACTCGAGGACACGCCGGCGTAGGGCGTGGACTGGAGGGAGCTAACTACAAATGGTGCATCGACCTACGAACCGGCTTGGCTATCTAGCGAAGTTACCGATGGCCCAGGGAAAAGGCAAATGCGCGTCAGGCGTGCACGTCGGCTGTATTCTCCGCTGCATCACCCCGTTTCGTCGGGGGCAGCATGCGTCGCACGTCGTCGCCGAGCTCCTGCATCGCCGTCGTGAGCGATGCGCTGGCATCGCGGGCCTGAAACAGCTCGGAGGTGATCTGGAGCGCCGCAAGGATGGCCGCGCGATTGGCCTCGATCACCGAGCCGCCGGAGAGGATCTGCCGAATCGCCCGGTCGAGATGCTCCGCGACCGCCTTCGTGTGCTCGGGCGGCGCCTCGGTGCGAATCGCGTACGACTCGCCAAGGATCTCCACCTTCACCGAGTGCTTGCGGCTCGTCGTCATCGATCGCTGTCCGCGGTGGCCTGGGTCTGCTGCCGGATGAAGCGGACGCGATCGAGCATCTGGCGCGTGGTGCCGGTGGCCGATTCGACGCGCTCCTTCAGCGCCGTGTTTTCGTGCTCGAGCTCGGTGCATCGGTCGGCGAGCTCGCGTCGCGCCTGTGCGCCGGGGCGTGCATCCTTCACGTCGAGATCGCGCACGCGTGCCTCGGCAACCAGCGCACGGCGACGCATCGCGGCGAGCTCGTCGCCGAGATGCCGAACGAGCATCTCGAGCTCGTGGAACGCGCTGATCTCAGGTCGATCGCTGTCGGACATGCAGCTCCGTTTGAAGCGCGGTCAGGATTCTGGCCCGGCGACCATCGATTTCCTTGTCGCGTAGAGTGCGCTCGGGGTGCCGCAAGGTCAACCGCCAGGCGACCGACCGATGGTCCTTCTCCACGCCATCGCCTTCGTACACGTCGAAGGGCACGAGACGCTCGAGCAGCTCACCCGCCGCGTC
>JBBQDE010000056.1:0-10349 GCA_038319425.1 Gemmatimonadales bacterium | reverse complement strand
TCTCATCGCGATCGCCTGCTCGGCCTGTTCGCGCCAGCTCGCCGTCGCCCGTCCTTCTCCCGCTGGCGCCGCACCCGGGCCACGCGTGGTGCTCGCCGGGGCGCCCACGCTTGGTCGGTCGGCGGTCTCGGGCAGCGACGCCTTGAACTACGTGCTCACGCGCGTGCTCGAGATCCCTGTCGCGGGGCGAACGGCGGAGCAGCTGCAGGACACGTTCGACGAAGGGCGTGACGGTGGCCGCGTCCATCGCGCGCTGGACATCCTCGCGCCGCGTGGCACACCCGTGCTCGCGGCCGACAGCGGACGCGTGCTGCGCGTGAAGTCCAATTCGCTCGGTGGGAACACGATCTACGCGACCGACCCGCAGGGGCGGATCGTGTATTACTATGCGCATCTGGACGCGTATCAACGCGGGTTGGTCGAGGGGCAGGTGCTCGCTCGCGGCGACACGCTCGGCTTCGTCGGCACCACGGGCAATGCGCCGAAGGACACGCCGCATCTGCACTTCCAGGTCATGCGCATGCCGCCCGACGGAAAATACTGGGACGGCGAGCCGATCAATCCGTACCCGCTCTTTCTCCTCACGCACGGCGCCGTAGCCAATGACACTCTCGTCCAAGGAGCGCGCTGAGCTGCGCGCCGAAGCGCATCACCTGACACCGGTGGTGCATGTGGGCCATCAGGGCCTCACCGACGCCCTGTTCCTGACCCTCGACGATGCGCTTCGCACGCGCGAGCTGGTGAAGGTCGCCCTCGCGAAGTCCACCGACGTCTCGGCCAGGGACGCCGCCACCCAGCTGGCCGAGCGGATGCGCGCCGACGTGGTGCAGACGATCGGCCGGACGTGCACGCTGTTCCGGGTGAATCCGGACCTGGAGCGGAAGAAGGGCGACGCGCCGCCCTGGAGAGTCTGAACCGATCGCGGTTCAGCGCGACCCGTCAATCGCCGCGAGCACGCGCCATGGCGTGAGCGGTATCTCCCCGACCTCGACGCCGAGCGCATCGCTCACCGCGTTCGCGATCGCGGGCGCGGTGGGGATGATCGGCGCTTCGGCGATGCCCCGCGCGCCGATGTGATTCGCCACCGTGTCGGCGCTCCGCACGAAGAAGGCATCGATCGCGGGGACGTCGGCGATCGTCGGGATCTTGTAGTCGTGGAGCGTCGGGTTGAGCGGGAGGCCGAGCTGGGCATCCAGCACGCGCTCCTCGAACAGCGCGTAGCCCAGTCCCATGATGATCCCGCCCTCCAGCTGGCTCTCGGCGAGCGTGGGGTTGACGATGCGACCCGAGTCGTGCGCGCTGGTGATCTGGAGCACCCGCACGTGTCCCGTCTCCGTGTCCACTTCCACCTCGGCGAACTGCGCGGCGAACGCGGCGATCGCCGTGTCGGGCGGATTGGCGCCTCGGCTGCCCTGCCCGATGATCATCACGTCGCCGAGCTTCTTTCCGATCTGCGCGAAGGTCATGGTCCGCTCGTCGTCGTCGACGCGCACGATGCTCTCGTTGGCCGTGAGCCGCCCCGCATCCACCGCGAGCAGCTCGGCGGCGGCCTCCATCAGCCGTGCGCGTGCCTGCAGCGCGGCCACCCGTACGGCCGGCCCCACCGATGCCGTGGTGATGGAGCCCCACGAGTTGCCCGCGTACGGCGTGCGCTCGGTATCGCCGAGGACGGTGCGCACGTCCGCAAGCCGAGCGCCCAGCGATTCGGCCGCGATCTGCGCAAAGATCGTTCGTGATCCGGTACCGAGGTCCTGGGTACCGGTGAGGACGTCGATCGTGCCGTCGGGGTTGACGCGCACCGTCGCGTAGGCGGGCGGACCGCCGCCGGCCCCCCAGATCTGGGACGACATCCCTACACCGCGCCGCAAGCGCCCGCCATGCGTGCGAGAGGCTGCCGCTTCCACGCGACGATGCGTCCACCCGAATCGTGCCGCGCCCTCACTGTAGCACTGATCAAGATGCTTCGCCGAATACGGCCGTCCCTTGTCCTGATCGCGCGTCGCGGAGTTGTGCCGCCGCAGCTCCAGCGGATCCATGCCGAGCCGGCGCGCCAGCACGTCCATCGCACGCTCCAGACCGAACGCGCCCTCGACGTGCCCCGGTGCGCGGAAGGAGTCCATCGCGCCGGTGTTGAGGAAGACGAAGGTCTCGCGCGTCCGCACGTTCGGGCACGCGTAGAGCTCGTGGTAGATCTTCGCGGGACTCGCGAACCATCCGCTGTAGCCGTGCGCGATGGTCGTGTCGGCCTCGATCGACACGAGCGTCCCGTCGCCGCGCGCGGCGAGCGTGACCTGTTGCACGGTGGCGGCGCGGTTGCCGGCGTCGGTCTGCTCACCGTCGCGGTCGAGGATGCACCGCACCGGTCGTCCCAACTTCCGCGCGAGCGCCACCGCGGCATAGGTGTGCGCGCCCGCGTAGTTCTTCGCGCCGAACCCTCCGCCCATGTAGTCCTTCATCACGCGCACGCGGTTCAGCGGGAGCTTGAACGAGCGTGCGACGTCCTTCCGCACCTGGAAGATGCCCTGCGTGCTTTCCCAGACGCTGAGATCCTCGCCCATCCATTCGGCCGCCGCGCCGTGCGGCTCCATCGCGCTGTGCAGCGCGCACGGTGTTCGCACGTCGAGCGTGACGACGACGTGGGCTCCGGCTCGTGCCGCCTCGACGTCGCCGCGCTGTGCGATGCGTGGCTGTCCCTTGGGGATGTTGCCCGAGGGCCGCACGGCGGGAGCGCCGGGCGCCAGCGCCGCCTGGACGGTGACGGCGTGAGGCGAGGCCTGGACCTCGAGTACGACCACCGCGCAGGCGCGCCGCGCCAGCTCCGGCGTGTCGGCGCACAGCGCGGCGAGCGGCTGCCCTGCCCAGTGGATCACCGGATCGAACAATGGCGCGCCGCCGTGCATCACGCCCGGCACGTCGGCCGCCACGAGCGCGCCGCGCACGCCCGGCAGCGCGAGCGCCGGCTCGAGATCCAGCTGCGTCACGCGGCCGCTCGGCACCGGTGCGCGCACGAACGCCGCGTGCAGCATCGCGCCGCGGTGCAGATCGGCCGTGTACCGCGCGCGTCCGGTCACCTTCTCCAGTGCGTCCATGCGGGCCACGCGCTGCCCCACGATCGCGAGCGGCTCGTCCTGTCCCCACGGCGCGGGCTCGAAATCGGGCAGCTCGACGATCTTGATCTCCTCGCGCCCTTCGATCTCCACCTTGGTGCTGGCAAAGCGCTTCGTCGGACCGGCGGACTCGCCAGCGGCGGCATCCGGCAGCGCGGCCGATCCCGGCTCGGTGTCGTGGCCGGGCAGCTTGCCCCGCGTCGGCCCAACCGTGCGCTTACGCGGAGGCATCGACTTCGCCTTGCGCGGCGCGGTCGCGAATCGCGATCCCGGCCGCCTGGACGGCGCGGACGATCTTGGGATAGGTGCCGCAGCGACAGAGGTTGCCGCTCATGCCGCGCCGCACGTCGTCGGCCGACGGGGCCGGCTGCCGTGACAGCAGCGCCGCGGCTGCCATGAGCTGCCCCGGCGTGCAATAGCCGCACTGGAGCGCATCGTGCTCGATGAACGCGTGCTGAAGGGGATGCAGGGATTCTCCCGATGCCATCCCCTCGATGGTCGTGATAGACTGTCCCTCGCAGCCAGCGGCGAGCGTGAGGCAGCCGTAGACCCCTCGTCCGTCCACGAGCACGGTGCATGCACCGCACTCACCGCGGGCGCACCCGAGCTTCGTGCCGGTGAGCTGCAGGCGGTCGCGCAACACCATGAGCAGGGTCTCATGGCCCTGAATCGCCAAGTCGTGTGCTTCGGCGTTGACGGTCAGGCGCATAGGTGCTCGCTCGTCCGGTGGTCGGCGACGGAGCGTCGGCGAGGCGGCGCGTCGCTCTGGTTGTCGCTCGGATGATTCGCATTATCTTAGCCGTAGCGCCCCCACTTCGCAGGATCCTCTGAGGCGATCATGCCCTACGTCATTACCGAAGCCTGCATCAATACCAAGGACAAGGCGTGCGTCGACGTCTGTCCGGTCGATTGCATCTATGAAGGTCCCGAGCAGCTGTTCATCCACCCCGACGAGTGCATCGACTGCGGGGCGTGCGAGCCGGAGTGTCCGGTGACGGCGATCTTCCCCGAGGAAGACGTGCCGCAGCAGTTGAAGCAGTACGTGCAGCTCAATCGGGACGTGTTCAAGAGCGACAATCCTCCCGGCCGCCCCACGCGCTAGGCAGCCACCCCGAGCGGCGCATCCATGCTACGCGCCTTGACGTTCGACTACTGGGATACGCTGTACGAGGGGGGCGCGGTTCCCGGGCGCATCGCCCTGCGCCGCACGGCTGTCGGCGCGCTGCTCGGCGCGTATGGCCGGGCGCTGCCCGACGAGCAGCTCCGCGCGCTGTACGAGGAATCCGGCCGCGAAGCCGAACGGTGGTGGAGCGAGGAGCAGCGCGGTTATCGCACCGACGAGCGGCTTCGATGGATTCTCGATCGCGCGGCCGTGAAGCCGCGCGAGCGGTGTGAGCATCTTGCCACTGCCGTGGATGCGGTGGACAATGCGCTGCTGATGCTGCCGCCCGCGATGCTCGCCGGTGCGTGGCAGATGCTCCGGACGCTCGCGCGCCTGTTCACGCTCGGCGTCATCAGCGACACCGGGTTTGCGTCGGGACGCGCGCAGGATCGCCTGCTCGAGAAGGACGCCGCGCGCGGCTTCTTCGCCGCGACGATCTATTCGATGGATGTGGGGCATGCCAAGCCGCGCCCCGAGATCTTCGCCGCGGCCGTCGACACGCTGGGCGTTGCACCGGGCGAGATCCTGCACGTTGGCGACAACGAGCGCACGGACGTGCGGGGTGCGCTCGCCGCCGGCTTCCGCGCCGTGCGCCTGGATGTAGTGAGGAGCGGCGGGCCGAGCGAAGCGGAGTTCGTGGCCCGAAGCTACGAGGAGCTGACGGAATACGTGAAGCGTGAGAGAAGGTGAGAAGGAGGGAAGGTGGGAAGGGAAGCACACCGAGCTCGGTTCGATGTGCCCTTGACGCGTTCACCCTTTTGACACTTTCACCTTTTCACTTTCTCACCTGTTGTTCCATCCGTACTTCTGCTTCGCGACGAAAAGCGCGATGATCACCGCGTATTGCAGGAACGTCGAGATCTCGGATCTCAGCGCCTCGTCCCAGTGGTGCTCCCCGTCCTCGTCATCGGCCGGCGGCCGTGGCAGCCAGCGCGACGTACGGTGCTTGTACGCCAGGTAGTCCGCCCCAAAGATCGACTCCAGGACCCCTTCTTCGTAGCGCACGATGAGCGTGTACTCGACGGCGAAGAGCAGGATCGCGACGGGAATGAACCAGAGCACGTCGGAGATGACGATGAAGCCGATCCAGATCAGGAAGTTGCCGACATAGAGCGGGTTCCGCATCCACGCGAAGATGCCGTACGTCACCAGGCGCTGCACCGTGCGCGACCGGCGCCGGGTCACCGTGCCCGCCGCCGAGACGCCGGCGAGACGGATCACCTCGCCGATCACGATCAGCGCGATGCCCAGCACCCAGTTCATCTCGTCGGGCGTGCCGTTCATCAGCAGCGGCACGAGCAGGAAGGGAACCGGGAGCCAGCCGCGGTGCCGGAACAGGATGCTGCCGATGCGCGCGCTGGTGCTGCGCTCCGCATCGGAGATCTGTGGCTCGGTCGTGCGAGCAGCGGGCGGCGTCGGCGGAGTGGAAGACGTCATGGCGGGAGCGACAGGGCGGGGAACGGGAGCCGAAAGGTCGCCTTGCCGAGGGCATTGCTCAAGCGGCGCGATGAAAGATCGACGCGCCTCAGTCGAGCAATAGCTCGCCGAGGAATTCCGCGACCACGTGGTTGAAGGCCGCCGGCCGCTCGTAGGCGCAGGCGTGGCCGCTCGACGCGAGGAGCGCGAAGCGGCTCCCGGGAATGCGGGCCGCCATGGCGCGCAGCTCGTCCGGGGGCGTGAATCCGTCTTCCGCGCCGCCCACTACGAGCGTTGGACAGTCGATCGTGGGAAGCAGGTCCGTTGCGTCGGCGCGCTCGGCCATCGCGTGCAGCGCGCCGATCACCCCTTCGAGCGGGGCGGACGCCATCATCTCGCGGAGGGATTCCCGCACCAGGGGGCGGCGCTCGAACGTCGTCGCGCCCACCATCGTCTTCAGTTGGCGGCCGGCGAGCGCGTCGGAACCGTGCTGGGTCACGAACTCGATGAGTCGCATGCGCTTCTCCCGAGCCTCCGGCGTGTCCGCCGAGGCGCGCGTGCTCACGAGAATCAGGGCGCGCAGTCGCGCCCGGTGGCGGCGCAGCATGGCGAGCGCCACGTATCCGCCCATCGAAAGCCCGCACACCACGGCCCTCGGCAGTCCCCGGACATCGAGGAATTCGGCGAGATCGTCCGCGTACTGCTCGATCGAGTACGGGCCGCGCACCGTCGTGCCGCCGAAGCCGCGCAGGTCGGGCGCGAGGCAGTGCGCCTGCGTCGGGAGTCCGCTCACCTGTCCCGCCCACAGGGTGCGGTTGTGCGGCCAGCCGTGAATGAACAACAGCGGCTCCCCGCTCCCCGCATCGTCGTACGCGACCTCGAGCCCGCTCCGGAGCCGCTCGATCATCGTGCCGAGCGCTCCGCGTCCTCGGGCCAGTGGGGCAGCAGCGTGCGCCATTCCTCGGGCACTCGCACGGGCTTCCCGGTGCGATCGATCGACACGAACACGATGGACGCCTGGGCGACGAGCACGCCGCTGCCGACCTTCTTCACGTCCTGCTTCACGATGTAGCTCGTGTTCTTCACCGCCAGCAGCCCGCTGCGGATCGCGAGATTGTCCCCGGGCAGCGACTGCGCGAAATAGTCGATGTCCACGTGCCGGACCACCGACCAGACCGGCACGCTCGCGAAGTCGCGCACCCCGCCCACGTCCTGCCGCTCGAGCAGCTCCCATCGCGCCCGCTCGAGAAAGGCGAGCATCGTCGCGTGGTTCACGTGCCCCAGCATGTCGCAGTCGGCCGGATAGATGTGGAAGACAACCTCGGGCAGGACGTCCGTCATGTGGAGTGCGGTGAGGGGCGCGGGCGCGTCGTCGTCGGCACGTCGTTGCCGCGCGCGAGCCATCGCCCGTCGAAGGTTAGCCAGAAGAGGACTCGCTCGTCAGGCGCACGCCGCGCACGCGCGAGCGCCACGCCGAACGCCTTGGCGCTGTACGTTCCGTCGAGCCGCGGGCCTCCGGCATCGCGCAGCGCATCGGCCGCGGTGCGCGCCTCGGTACTTTCTCGTCCGTACGCACCACCGTTTGCCGTCTGCTCGACCTCCAGCCGGCTTGCATCGAGCGGCGGCAGGGGCACGCCGGCCAATCGTCCGAGGAGCGCATGCGTTCGCGACGCCAGTCGCAGCACCCGCGCACGGTTCGCGACCACACTCGGAACCACTCGCACGCCGACCACGCGCGTCGACGATCCGGCGAGCGCGAGTCCGACAAGAATCCCCGCCGCCGTGCCGCCGGTGCCCAACGGCACGATCAGCTGCGCTGGCTCGCGGACGTGCAGCCGGACAATCTGGTCCACCAGCTCGAGTGCCGCGCTGACGTGACCGAGCACGCCAAGCGGTACGCTGCCACCGGCCGGCACCCAGTGCATCCCGCCGCGCAGACGGCGCGCGGCCGCACGCAGGTACGCTTCCGCGACCGACCCCGCCGCGGTGACGGCGGCGAGCGCTGATAGTCGCGCCGACGTCGCGTCCGCGATCGCATGCGTCTCCTGCGGCCACGTGATCACCTGTGTTGGCGCGCCGAATCGCGCACCATGCTCGGCCACGGCGAGCGCATGGGTGGACCCGCTCGAACCCACCGTGAGCAGGATGCGGCCCGGCCGCACACCGGCGAGCAACAGCTCCAGCGCTCGCACCTTGTTCCCTCCGGGCGAGGGAGCGCTCACGTCCTCCCGCTTCGCGAGCAGCGTCACGCCGTCCACTCTCCACCATTCCACCGGCGTTTCGCGCACTCCGAGATCGATGCGGTCGAGCGAGCCCGCCAGCGTTGGGTAGCGCGCCAGCAGTGCGAGCATGCTATCGCGCGCCGGTGGTCTCGCCTTCCAGCGTCTCGTCGAGCTCGGGCGAGTGTGTGCGATGCCGCGGGGTGTTCTGGCTCGGGCGTTTCTGGACGTAAAGCACCTGCACCGTGACCATGATCGTGGCCAGCAGGGGCACGGCGACCATGAGGCCCAGAAAGCCGAACACGAGGGCGAGCAACGCCTGGGTGATGACGGTGAGCGCTGGAGGCAGGTCCATGCCGCCCTTCATGAGCAGCGGGATCAGGATGTGGTTCTCCAGGAACTGGATCGCCACGTACACTCCCGTCACGAGGAGGGCCTTCTCCGGCGAATCGAGGAACCCCATGCCGACCGCCGGCACGGCGCTCAGCAACGGCCCAACGGTGGGAATGAACTCGAACAGGCCGGCGAGGAGACCGAGCGCGAAGGCGGCTTTCACTCGCAGGATGAGGAGCGCGACGGTGGTCACGGTGCCGATCACCGCCATCGCGATGAGCTGTGTTACGAGCCACTTTCGCAACACCATCGCGATCCGATCCATCACTTCGGCACCCTGCTCCCGCCGTCGGTCGGGTAGAAGGGCAAGCGCTCCGCGCCGGTACAGCTCCGGATCGGCCGCGAAGTAGATGCTCAGGAAGACGATGAGCAGGAAGCCGCCGACGGCCGTCGCGGTGTGGGTAAGGAAGGGAAACAGGTAGCGGGAGGCGCCGCCGAACTGCGCGGTCAGGCGCCCCTTGAGCGACGACGCGGCCTTGCTGGAGTCGGGGCCGCCGGGGGGCTCGCTGGCGGCCGCCTTCCCGGTCGAGGCAACGACCGGTGGGGCTGCCGTTCCGGCTGCGTTCGGGGCCACGGCCGCCGGCGGTGGCGATCCGGTTCCCCCGAGCAGCACACCGAACATTCCGCTCTGGCGCTTGTTCACCCACTCCTCGACCCGGTCGACCGCCTGGGGAAGTTTCGTCCGCAGCTCGGTCCCCTGATCGCGAAGAGTCGGCGCCATCCAGGCCCCGAAGCCGAAGAGGAGGCCGAAGAAGGTGACGACGATCAGTGCCGCCCCGATGCCGCGCGGTATGCGCCACCGCTGCAGCCGGTCCACCCCCGCCGAGATGGCGATGGCGAACAGCATGCCGAGGAAGACTGTGAGGAAGAGTGCGTTGGCGAACCAGATGAGCTGCAGGACGAGATACATCGCCAGCACGAGCGCGGAGGCGCGCACGACGTCTCGACTCCGCCACCCGACCGTGCGGTTGTGGCGCACTTCGGCCCGCCCGATGTCGCGTGGGGGCAGCTCGCCACGATGGTCGGGGTGCGTGGCATTGCCGGAGGGGTCGCCGGCAGGGCCGCGACGGAGATCGTGGGCGGGGTCGCGGGTGGGGTCGCTCATGCCAGGGGCGCGGGGAGTGTGGCGGGGCGCGTGCGGGACGCAGCAGGAGAGCCAGTCCCGTGCCGCGCGGGGCGCGTGACGTGCGGTCGCGAAGCGCTACATTACCGCCTTGCCCAATTCGCCAACAGAGCGAGGAGTCAGCGTGGCCCAGCGTGCGAACGCCGCATCCTTCGTCTATCTCGATACCGTGCCCGCGGTGGAGCAGCTCACCGCGCGCATCGCCCGCGCGAAGGAGCTCGCGCTGGACACCGAGGGCGCGAGCTTCCACCGCTTCGTCGATCGCATCTACCTGCTCCAGCTTTCCACGCGCGACACGAATGCCGTGATCGACCCGCTGCCGATCGGCACGCCGGCCGGCCTGGGCCGGCTGCTCGAGGATCCGGCGGTGGAGGTGGTGTTTCACGACGCCGACTATGACCTGCGGCTGCTCGAGCAGGACTACGGTTGGAAGATCAAGCACATCTTCGACACCCGCATCGCGGCGCAGCTCCTCGGCTACACGGCGTTCGGCCTCGCTGCGCTGCTCGAGCGCTTCTTCGGCGTGAAGCTGGACAAGAAGCACCAGCGCGCCGACTGGTCCATGCGCCCCCTCACCGCCGACATGCTCGACTACGCGGCGCAGGACACGCGCTACCTGCTGGAGCTGAAGGACAAGATGTCGGTGGAGCTCGAGGGCATGGGCCGGATGCCATGGGCCCGCGAGGAGTTCGCCCTGCTCGAGGGCACGCGGTGGGCCGACGAAGAGCCCGGGATGGGCTTCCTCAGGCTCAAGGGTGCCCGCGATCTCAATCGCCGCGAGCTCGCCGTGCTGCGCGAGCTGGTTCCCTGGCGCGACACGGTCGCGCGGCAGCTGGACCGCGCGACGTTTCGGGTCCTGGGCAACGAGCAGCTGCTCGACGTCGCGCGCACCCAGCCGCGGTCACGCGACGCGCTCGCGAAGATCAAGG
>JBBQDE010000055.1:0-10369 GCA_038319425.1 Gemmatimonadales bacterium | reverse complement strand
CGGAGAACTTCACCCAGCGCACAGTGTCGGCCGTGGTGCGGCCGGTCGCGAGGTTGCGGACGAGGTAGGTGCGCCAGTCGGAGCCGCCCTCGCTCTGTCCGTACGCGACGTAGCGCCCATCGGGCGACGGAACGAAGCCGGAGAGCGCGATGCTGCCGTCGGGTGAGAGCTTGTTGGGGTCGAGCACCACCTGCTCCGGGCCGTCGAGCGTGGCGCGCGAATACATCACGCTCTGCCGTTGGAGCCCGCTGTTGCGCGAGTAGTACCAACGCCCACCCTGCCAGCGCGGCGCGCTGACCCTGGGATAGTTCCAGAGCTCGGTGATGCGCGCCTTGAGCGACTCACGCATGGGGAGCGTGGCGAGATAGGCATTCGTCACGGCATTTTCGGCCGCTACCCACTGCGCCGTCTCGGGCGCGTTCAACTCCTCGAGCCAGCGGTACGGATCGGCCACAGTGGCACCGCCGAAGCGGTCGGTGACGTCGACGGTGTGGGTGGCGGGATAGGTGAGCGGGGTGGTGGATTGCGCGGCGACGGCGGGAGTAATCAGCGCGGCGAGCGAGAATGCGCGGACATGGCGAAGCATGGAAACCTCGGCGAGGGAATCGGGCCGAACGTAGTGCGGAGATTCGCGCGGGGCCAGCGGGGGCAAGAACGTGACGACGTTGACATGTTCAGGCCGTTACAGGTGTGCAGTTTCGTCTTCACGCGGTCGGTGGTTCACCCATCCCGCTGTTCCCCGCACGCGCCTGCGCCGCGTACCTTGTTCGGTGTACACACCCTGACCCAGCTTATCCAGCTTATCGGCATGAAATCCATCACGCTCCTCGCCACCGCACTGCTGCTGGCACGTCCGCTCGACGCCCAGGAAGCACCCGCCTCGTTCCGTACGGCCATTGACGGCTACCGCCGCGCGCACGAGGCGGACATCCTGCGCGAGTTCCGCGACCTGCTCGCCATCCCCAACCTCGCGAGCGACAGTGCCAACATCCGCCGTAATGCCGCAGCGGTGACGGCGATGCTTCAACGGCGCGGCATCACGACGCGGCTGCTCGAGTCGCCTACCGGCGGCCCGCCCGCGGTGTACGGCGAGCTCCGCACGCCGGGCGCGACGCGCACGATCGTCTTGTACGCGCACTACGATGGCCAGCCCGTAGAGCCGGCGCGCTGGGCCACGCCGCCGTGGGAGCCGACGCTGCGCGACGGACCGCTCGAACGTGGCGGAACGATCGTTCCGTTCCCGACCGCGAACGGCACCACCGGCCCCGAATGGCGACTGTACGCCCGCTCGGCCAGCGACGACAAAGCGCCGATCATCGCAATGCTCACGGCGCTCGATGCGCTGCGTGCAATGGGACGTCGGCCGAGCGTGAACCTCAAGTTCTACTTCGACGGCGAGGAGGAAGCGGGCAACGGGCATACCCGTGCGCTGCTCGAGCGGCACGCCGCTTTGCTCGCGAGCGACGGCTGGGTGTTCGCCGACGGACCGGTGCACCAGAGCCGGCGCCAACAGGTGGTGTTCGGCGTGCGCGGCGTGACGGATGTCGTGGTCACGGCGTACGGCGCGACGCGTGCGCTGCACAGCGGCCACTACGGCAACTGGGCGCCGAATCCGGCGGCGGTGCTGGCGAACTTCATCGCCTCGCTGCGCGACGTGGACGGAAAGATCCTCGTTCCCGGCTTCTACGGCGACGTGCGCGCGCTCACCGCGGCCGACCGCGCCGCGCTGCGCACGGTGCCCAACGTGGACGCCGCGCTACGGGCCGAGCTCGGCCTCGGTGCCACCGAGGCGCGCAACGCGCTGCTGGCCGAACGGATCATGCTGCCCGCACTCAACGTGCGGTCGTTCCATGCCGGGCCCGTGGGACCGGCGGCGAACGCGATCCCGACCGAGGCCACCGCGTCGATCGACTTCCGGCTCGTGCCGGACGAGCGGCCGGAGCGCATTCGCGCGATGGTGGAGAGGTACGCGACGAAGCAGGGATACACCGTCCTGCACGCCGCACCCGACAGCGCGACGCGGGCGGCGCACGGCCGGCTGCTGCGCTTCGCGTGGGGCGCCGAGGGCTATCCCGGCCAGCGCACCCGCGCCGATACGCCGCTCGCGCGCGCGGTGGTGCAGGCCGTCACGACCGGCAGCGGCGCGCCGGTGATCGAGGTGCCGATCCTCGGCGGCAGCCTGCCCACCTACCTGTTCGCCGAAGTGCTCAAGGCGCCGCTGGTGGTGGTGCCGATCGCGAACCACGACAACAGCCAGCACGCGGCGAACGAGAACCTGCGGCTACAGAACCTGTGGGATGCAATTGCGGTATTCGCGGGGGTGGAGGGGCTGCTCGGCGCGAAGTGGGGTGTGGTGCCGTGAGAGCACGACCAGGCACGCATCCCCTCCTCCGCGATGAGCCTGCGCGCCGCACGGAGCTTAGAGTGCCTTGATATTCACCTCGACTTCCGCCGAGTCGATGATCCCTCGCTCCATGTAGATCGGTCGCACCAGCGCCCTCAGCCCCGGCAACCGCAGCGCGAACCAGAGTGCGGTGGCGATGCAGGCCGCGCCGCCAACGCGAATCGTCGCCGCCGGTCCCACGCGATCGGCGGCCACACCGGCGAGCAGGCTACCGATGGGCGCGGTGCCGAGGAACGCCATTGTATAGAAGGCCATCACCCGCCCACGCAGCTCCTCGCTGACGACGGTCTGGATAATGGTGTTGGTCGCGGCCATCGTGATCATCATCCCCGCGCCGACGAAGGGGAGCGCGAGCAATGCGACCGGGAGCGTGCGCGCCAATGAGAACATGATGAGCGCCACGCCGAACACGGCGGTCGATACCACCATGACGCGGCCAAGTCCGAGGATCGTCTGCCGCGAAGCGAGGTAGAGCGCCCCGCCGAGCGCGCCGACGCCCGACGCGGTCATGAGGAAGCCGAGGGTGTGCGGGCCGCCGTGCAGCACGGTGGCGGAGAGGATCGGCATCAGCACGGTGTACGGCATGCCCATGATGCTGACGAGCGAGAGGAGCAGCAGCGCCGATCGTACGGGGGCGAAGCTTGTCACGTACCGGAAGCCGACGCGCATCTCCTCCAGTAGACGTGTGTCGCGCGGCGGCATCGGGCGCGGCGCGACCCGCATCGCCATCAGCGATGCGATGACGGCGAGATAGGAGATGGCGTCGGCCAGGAAGCACCATCCCTCGCCGACGGCCGCGATGACGATGCCACCGATGCTCGGTCCGATGATGCGGCTCGCGTTCACCATGGATGAGTTGAGGGCGATCGCATTCGGCAGATCGGCGCGGTCCTCGACCATCTGGACGACGAACGCCTGACGGGCCGGCGTGTCGAACGCGTTGATGATGCCCTGGAGCACCTGCAGCGCGAGGATTGAGGCGACGGTGATGGTGCCGGAGAAGACGAGCACGGCGAGCGCGAGCGACTGGAGCATCGAGAGCACCTGGGTCACGACCAGGATGCGATGCCGGTCCCACCGATCGACGAGCACGCCGGCGATCGGCGCGAGGAGCAGCGTGGGGATCTGCCCGCAGAAGCCGACCACGCCGAGCAACAGCGCGGAGCCGGTGAGCCGATACACCAGCCAGCTCGTCGCCACGCGCGTGATCCAGGTGCCGACGAGCGAGACGCTCTGACCGCCGAAGAAAAGGCGGAAGTTGCGACTGCGCAGCGCACGCGTGATGCGCGGACCCTCGCTGCTGCTCGCGCCACCTCCGGGCATCGTCCAGCTCCTTCTCGTTTCGACGTCGCCGCTTGCGCCGAGCCGGCGTGCGAGCAAACTACCACACCCCTCTCTCAGCGGATTCGGCCCCTCGTCATGCGCGTCTCCCTTCCGATCATTGCGACTCTCGTCCTTCTCGCCGAACCGGCGGCGGCTCAACGATCACGGCCGCGCGCCCGGTTCGACGTCGTCGAGACGACGATCGCGACGGTGCACACGGCGATGCGCGCCGGCACGCTCAGCTGCCGCGAGGTGGTGAGCGAGTACCTGCGCCGCATCGCGGCCTACGACAAAACCGGGCCAGCGCTGAACTCGCTCATCGTCGTGAACCCGAATGCGCTCACGGTCGCCGACTCGCTCGACCGGCGCGCCGCGACCGGCGGGCTCATCGGACCGCTGCACTGTATCCCGCTCATCGTGAAGGACAACTTCGAGACGACCGACCTGCCGACGACGGCCGGCTCGCTGTCACTGCAGGGGATGGTGCCGCGGCAGGATGCGTTCATGGTGCGTCGCATCCGCGAGGCGGGGGCAATTGTGCTCGCGAAGTCGAACATGGCGGAGTTCGCGTTCACGCCGTTCGAGACGGTGAGCTCCATCCTGCCGGGCTACACGAAGAATCCCTATGCGCTCGACCGCGTGACCGCGGGCTCCAGCGGCGGCTCGGCGGCCGCGGTGGCGGCGAGCCTCGGCGAAGCCGCGCTGGGCACCGACACCGGCAACTCCATCCGCGGGCCCTCGGCGCATCAGGCGCTCGTCGGGATCCGCTCGACGATGGGGCTCACGAGCCGGACCGGGGTCGCGCCGCTCAACCTCGCGGCCGACATCGCCGGCCCGATGGCGCGCACCGTCGCCGACGCGGTCGCGATCTTCCAGGTCGTGGCCGGCGAAGACCCATCCGATACGGTGACGGCGCGGTCGCGCGGGCATCGTGCCGCGGACTACACGACGTCGCTGACGCGGGACGCGCTGCGCGGCGCGCGGATCGGCGTGCTCCGCCAGGCATACGAGCGGCCGACGACCGACACCGCGGTCGTGCGCGTGTTCAACGCGGCGCTCGCCGACATGCGCCGGCAGGGCGCGGTGGTGGTCGATTCCGCCGCCGTCGCCGGCCTCGACGAGCATCTCAAGGCCTTCACCGGTTCGTGCAACCAGTTCAAGTTCGACCTCGAGGCATGGCTCGCGCGGCAGGGCGACCGCGCGCCGGTGCATACCGTGGCCGAGATCCTCGCGTCGCGCCGCTTCCACCCCACGATCCAGCCGCGGCTCGAGGCGGCGCAGGCCGAGTCGCTTCCGCCGGCGCGCAACCCGGGCTGCCGCTCGCGCGACGAGTTCCGTGCGTGGCTGCGCACGGCCGTCACAGCCATGATGGATTCGTTGAGGCTCGACGCGCTCGTCTATCCGACGTGGAGCAACCCGCCGCGGCTGATCGGCGACCTCAATACGCCGGCCGGCGACAACAGCCAGCTCTTCTCGCCGAGCACGGGCTTTCCGGCGATCACGGTGCCGATGGGCTACACCCGCGCGCAGCTGCCGGCGGGAATGACGCTGTTCGGCCGGGCGTGGAGCGAGCCGACGCTCATCGGGCTCGCGTATTCGTACGAGCAGGCGACACGACATCGGCACCGGCCGGCGACGGTGCCAGTGCTGGAATAAGCGGGTACGACTGGCACTGCAGGGGCGGTGGCCCTACACGCAATCCGGCACGAGAATCACCGTTGTCGCGCTCGAGACGATGAGGGTGTAGCTCGTTCCCGCGACGAGCGTCTGGCTCCCGGCGTCGAACACCACCGTCGTGCCCCCGCTGGTGGTGAGGCGCACCTGGATCGCGCCGGCGCTCACGTCGAACGACCCCGACGCGTTACCGAATCCGACGCCCGTGACGGTCGGTGTGCCGAGGGCT
This sequence comes from Gemmatimonadales bacterium, assembly GCA_038319425.1. Lineage (GTDB taxonomy): Bacteria > Gemmatimonadota > Gemmatimonadetes > Gemmatimonadales > Gemmatimonadaceae > AG11. The sequence goes on along the minus strand of JBBQDE010000055.1, from coordinate 4,739 downwards.
GCGCCGGACGCGGTGGCGTAGACGTCCACGGTGCCGAGGCCGGACGAGGCGTTGAGCACCCGCAGCGCGCTGCGGCCGGCGATGGGGATGAAGGCGTTCGGGACGGTGATGAACTGCGTGCCCGCCGGGCCGGGAAAGGCCACCAGCGTATACAGCCCGCTGCTCGAGAAGCGGGGGTTGAATCCGGGGAGGTCCGTCGTGGAGCCGCTCTGCCGCACGCTCAGAGCTGGCGTGGTGGGGTCGGGCACGGAGAAGCAGGCGATGCCGGCGCCCGGGACGATGTTCGCGTTCGAGCTGCTCACCACGCTGCCCAAGGCGAGATCGAGCGATATGGCGGTGGCGTTGACGAAGCGCACGGTGGCGGCATTGAGCGAGCCGGCCGTGCCAAGGAGGAAGCTTCCGTCGCCGCAACCGGCGAGGACGACAGAGCAGGCGAGGACAAGATGGCGGAACGAGCGCGGCATGAATCCTCCGGGGAATCGCGCGACGTGTAGAAGATGAACCCGCCGCGCACGGCCGCGCGAGTGGGCGGCTGGCTTGCCGTGGCCCGCAACGGGCAAGATGTTTGGGGCTCCCTCCCGCCACCGGATTTCCGATGCAACGCATGCTCCACACGCTCGCCGCCCTCCTGCTCCTCGGCGCCGGCCCGGCCGCGATGGCCCACGCACAGGCGGCGCAGACACGAGCGGCGGCCGCGCGCCACATGACGGTCGACGACGTCATCGCGCTCCGGACGGTGAACGACGCGCAGATCTCGCCGGACGGCAAGTGGGTGGCCTATACCGTCACGCACGCGGACCTGGAGCAGAACGCCAACGACGCCGACATCTGGCTCGCGTCCACCCTCGGCGAGGCGCCGACCCGGATGACGACGAACAAGAAGAGCGACACGTCGCCGCGCTGGTCGCCCGACGGCAAGCGTATCGCGTTCATCTCGGCGCGCGAGGAGAAGCCGCAGCTCTTCATCATGTCACCATTCGGCGGGGAGCCCGAGCGGCTCACCGAGAACAAGGGCGGCGTGCGGGCGATCGCATGGTCGCCGGATGGAAAGTCCATCGCCGTCGTCGCCGACCAGGAGCCGACGGCGGAGGAGGAGAAGCGCATCAAGGAGAAGGACGACGCGATCGTCGTGGACACGAACTACAAGTTCACGCGCCTGTGGGTGCTGGACCTCGCGACGAAGAAGGCGCGTCTTCTCACCACGGGTGAAACGGTGGTGGCCGATCCGCAGTGGTCGCCCGACGGGACGACGATCGCCTTCACCACAAATCCCACGCCCAGGGCGGACGACGGCAGCCTCTCCGACATCTGGCTGGTGCCGGTGGCCTCGGGTGCGCCTCGCAAGCTGCTGGAGAACGCAGGGCCCGATCAATCACCGCGCTGGTCGCCCGACGGGACGCAGATCGCGTACGTGACGAGCACCGGCAGCGACGTGCGGCAGTCGCGGCTCGCGGTGATCGCGGCCACCGGCGGCACGCCGAGGATGGTGGCGCCCGAGTTCGTGTATCAGTCGAGCGCGCCGGTGTGGTCGCCGAATGGCCGCACGCTGTACTTCGGCGCGTCGGTGAAGACGACGACGCAGCTCTTCTCGGTGCCGTCGGCCGGCGGCACGCCGCGGCAGCTCACCGACGCGAGCGGCGTCGTCGCCGGCGGGAGCTTCTCGCGCGACGGCGGGTCCGTGGCCTTCACGATGTCCGACGCGCGAACGCCGAGCGACGTACACGTCGCGACGATCGGGACCGGAGCGCTGAAGCCTCGCAAGCTCACCGACCATAATCCGCAGATCCGCGAGCTTGCGCTCGGCAAGTCGGAGGTGGTGAGCTGGAAGAGCAGCGACGGCATGGTGATCGACGGCGTGCTGCTGTATCCGGCGGAGTACGAGGCGGGCAAGCGCTATCCGCTCGTGGCCGACATCCACGGTGGACCGGCCGGCGCGTGGACCCAGGGCTTCTCGGCCGGATGGAGCAATCCGGGGCAGGTGCTCGCCGGCCAGGGCTTCGCGGTGTTCTATCCGAACCCACGCGGATCGTCGGCGTACGGCGAGCCGTTCCTCCGCGCCAACATCAAGGACTGGGGCGCGGGCGACTATCGCGACATCCAGACCGGCATCGACGCGCTCGTCGCGCGCGGCATCGCCGATTCGACGAAGCTGGCACAGACCGGATGGAGCTACGGTGGCTACATGACGGCGTGGACGCTCACGCAGACGAACCGCTTCAAGGCGGTCGTGGTCGGTGCGGGGCTCACGGACATGTATTCCATGTATGCGACGAACGATATCCCCCGCGCGCTCGACGGCTACTTCGGTGCGGAACCCTGGAACGACACGACGGAATACCGGAAGCGCTCGGCGATGACGTACATCAAGAATGCGCGGACGCCGACGTTGATCCTGCATGGCCAGGCAGATCAGCGCGTACCGATCGGCCAGGCGCAGGAGCTGTATTCGGGACTGAAGAAGCTCGGCGTGCCCGTGCAGCTCGTGTTCTATCCGCGCGAGCCGCACGGCCTTCAGGAGCCGCGTCACCAGCTGGACAAGATGAAGCGTGAAGTGGAGTGGATCCGGCGATGGACGCTTCGAGAACAGACGGCGATGGTGCCGTAGGGCGGCAATGCACGGCGGAGCCGGTACAACCCCGAACGACACTTTCATGACGTTGTCACGCCGACGATTCCTCGCTCTCGTTCCGCTCGTGCTCGTCGCGCCTCGGGCGGTTGCGATGCGAACGCGAAAGCCGAAGCATCCCACGCCGCGCCCCGGCATTACGGCAGCGCGGGTGCTGACCGATGCCAGGCTGACGGACACATCGGCGGCGCCTGTCTATGCGATGGTGCGGGAGATCCCGCAGATCGTGGACGGCATCCGCTGCAACTGCGGCTGCGCCGACCTCGCGGGCTTCTACTCGCTGCTGACCTGTTACGAGCAGGGCGGGATGGCGCAGCACTGCGTCATCTGTCAGGGGCAGGCGAAGCTCGCACACAAGCTTCACGGCGAAGGTTGGTCGCTGAACGGAATTCGCTCGGCGATCGACGCGCAGTTCGGCGACTGACGTGGCGGTTGGAACAAGGAACTGATCCGTCCCCCCTCCATGAGTTCCGTTTCCCCGCTTCGGCAGATGACCCTTCTCTCCCACCGAGAATCCCCATGAAAGCGTTCCGCGCGCTGTTCATTGCATCACTCGTCCCCGCCGCATCGCTGCTGGCTCCGCACGCCGACGCGCAGATCAGGGCGAGTGAGCGTGGCGCCGTGTCGCAGACGGTGGACGGCACCGTGATCACGGTGGACTACGGCCGGGCGCAGGTGCGCGGACGTGACTCGTTGTTCGGGAAGGTGGTGACGCGCGACGAGATCTGGACGCCGGGCGCCAACGCCGCGACGACCTTCGAGGCATCGCGCGACGTGACGGTAGGCGGCAAGGCACTTCCGGCGGGGAAGTACTCGGTGTGGATGTCGAGCGACCCCACGGCCGAATGGACGCTGTACTTCCACAAGAACGCGGGCCTCTTTCACACGCAGCACCCGATGCCGGCGGACATGGTGCTCGCCGTTCCCGTTGCGCACACGACGGTGGGCGAGCACGTGGAGATTCTGACGTTCGACTTTCCGCGCGTGACGACGACGGGCGCGCAGCTGCGCCTGCGCTGGGGCTCGACGACGGTGCCGGTGGAGATCGGCGTGAAGCCGAGCAATCCGCAGGTGGCGATGACGGCCGAGCAGCTCGCGCCGTACCTTGGCACATACGGCGTCGTCTTCGCGGGACCGAAGGGAAAGTCGCCCGAGATGAAGCTCGCGATCGTGGACGCCAAGGGCACACTGCGCGGCATCATGGATCAGCCGGGTGACGACGCGATGCAGATGGAGTACATCCCGACGGCGACGCCGCATCGATTCCTGCCCGCTTTCGTGAAGGATGGCAAGGTGTTCGATGTGGAGACGGCGACGGCGGTGGACTTCAAGATCGTCGACGGCCGTGCGGTCGGCTTCAGCGCGATGTTCGGCGGGAAGCCGTGGATGGAGGGCACGCGCAAGAACTGATGCGCTGCCGCCGCGCTACAGCGTGAGCGCGAGCGCGAGCGCCTCCACCAGACCGCCGCGGTCCACGTCGCCGACGTGATGGCGCGCGGCCTCGCGGGCGGCGGGCTCTCCGTTGCTCATCGCCACCGCGGCGCCGACGATCCGCAGCGCGGGCACATCGTTGGCGCCATCGCCGACCATCATCACGCGCTCCAGGGGAATGCCGTACTCGCGGGCCACCGCGCGCACGGCCTCGCCCTTGTCCACCCCGAGGGGTGTCACGTTGAGGAAGCTCGTATCGGGCATCACCGGCGACAGCGAGTGGGACAGCGTGAGCCCGTCATGCGGCTCGGCGAGCACGGCGTCCACCTGGTCGTGCGCCAGCAGCCACTGGCCACGAACCACCGGCGCGCCGAAGGCGAGCAGGTCGCGCAGGACGAACGGAATGCCGAGCAGGTCGGCGTGCCGCCGAGCGCGCGGGACGTCCATCTCCACGGCATGTTCGGCGTCGCCATAGAGCTCGAGCGGACGCCCTGTCTCGCGGGCGCGCTGGACCAGCGCGCGCACGGCCATGCCGGCGAGCGGTTGCGATCGCGTGTTCCCGCCGGGCAGGTGCACCACGCTCGCGCCGTTCTGGAACACGTGCCAGCCATCCGCGTCGAGCCGCTCCGCGTAGCCGCGCGTCTTGCCGAAGGCGGGCCGGCCGGAGCAGATGGCGAGCCGC
>JBBQDE010000054.1:0-10384 GCA_038319425.1 Gemmatimonadales bacterium | reverse complement strand
CAGAATGTACTCACGAAGCGGCGCCACCTTGTAGGGGAGAGAGACGCCGAACAGCTTTACGCGCATGAACGAAGCGCTCGTCGCCCTCGCGCTGGTGTCCGACACCCTGCGCACCCTGCTCCTCGTGGGCGGCATCGCCTTCGCCGCCGTGGCGACGGTCGACTGGGCCGTGCGCACCCGGCGCATCAATCCCTTCAGCGGCGTCGCCCGCTTCATGCGCGCCCGCGTCGAGCCACGCCTCGGTGGCGTCGAGCGCCAGGTGGCACGCGTCGGCGGACATCCCAGCTCCACCCCGTGGTGGGCGCTCGTCGTCTACGTCGTGTGCGCGGCGCTCCTCCTCGCCGCGCTCGACATGGTCTCGTCGCTGATCCGCGAGATCATCGCCGCCACCTCGCTGGGGAGCGCGGGGCTGATCGTGCTCGTCGTGCACTGGACGCTCGCGGTCCTGCGGCTCGCGCTGCTCGTGCGCGTCCTCGCGTCGTGGGTCCCGCGGCTCGCGGCGCGGCGCTGGATCTCGTGGAGCTTCGGCGCGACCGAGTGGATGCTGCGTCCGCTGCGACGCATCGTGCCCACGTTCGGTGTGATGGATATCACACCACTCGTGGCATACTTCGCGCTTCAGATCGCATCGTGGCTTGTCGAGTCCGTACTGCTCGCCGGGTTGCGTTGAATCACGTATTGCGCGTGGAACGACGCGGGGCGAGTGTACGAGTGAGCGTGCACGTGCAGCCACGCGCGTCGTCCAGCGAGGTCGTCGGCACGCACGGCACGGCGCTGAAAGTGCGTCTGCGCGCTCCTCCGGTCGATGGCGCAGCGAACGATGCGCTCGTGACACTCCTCGCGGAGCGGCTCGGCGTCTCGAGGGGTGCGGTACGCGTCGTGGCGGGTGGAACGTCACGCGCGAAGACGGTGGAGATCGACGGCACCACGGAAGCGGCGGTCCGCGCACTCGCGAGCCACGCGGACGACACGACCTGACGGAGTCAGCGACAGATGACGCATGTGATGCTGGTGGGCGACGACCTCGCCTTGCTGGAAGGGCTCGCGCAGTCGCTCGCGACGCTGGGTCACACGCCCAGGGTGGCGCGCACGCTCGCCGAGGCACGCGAGATGTCGGTGCCGCAGCCGCCGCTGGTGCTGGTCGTCGACCGCATGCTGGCGAGCACCTCCGGATCCGAGCTGCTCACCGCACCGTTGGCATCGGGGGGAGCGCGCCTGCTGTATCGCACCGCGTCCACGCCACTCGCGCCGCTGCTTCCCTCGCTCCAGCGCGCGGTGCTGGCCGATCTCACGCTGCCCCTCGAGCGACATCGACTCGCCGCGCTGGTGCAGTCCGTCGGCGAGCGTGCGCGGCTCAGCGGTCGCACACCGCGACAGACGCCGCCGGAATCGAGGATGCTGTAGGGGGAGTACCTGCGACAGTCGCGCCGAATCGCGGGTAGAAGGTACCGGTGGAGGGCCGCGGTACGTGGTATGGCAGGGTAAGGCGTGGGCCGGCGCTGTGCTTGCCTCTCCGCGCACGGCCTCACATGTTAGCAGATGAAATACGCCGACGTTCAGAATTGCATCGGTGGTGCGTTCGTGACGCCCGATGCGCCCGTGCTCGATGTCCATGACCCGAGCAGCGGCGGCCTGATCTCACGAGTGCCGCTGTCGTCGAAGCGTGACGTGGACGCGGCGGTGGCGGCCGCGCGGACCGCCTTTCCCAGCTGGTCCGGCACGCCGATCAAGGAGCGCGTGCAGGTGCTCTATCGGTACAAGGCCCTCCTCGAAGCGCACATCGACGAGCTGTCCGCGCTCGTCACGGAAGAAAACGGCAAGATCGCGTCGGAGGCGCGGGCCGAGGTTCTCAAGTCGGCCGAGCTCACGGAGTTCGCCTGCTCGCTGCCGCAGATCGTGACCGGCGAGGTGCTCGAGGTGAGCCGGGGCGTCGAGTGTCGCGTCGAGCGCTATCCCGTGGGCGTGGTGGCGTCGATCACGCCGTTCAATTTCCCGAACATGGTGCCCAACTGGACGATCCCCAATGCGATCGCGCTGGGCAACTGCCTGATCCTCAAGCCGAGCGAGCTCGTGCCACTGAGCGCGCGCCGGATCGTCGAGCTGCTGCAGGAGGCGGGGCTGCCGGCGGGCGTGCTTCAGGTGGTGCACGGCGGGCGCGAGGTGGTCGAGGCGATCTGCGACCATCCGGGAATCGGCGCGGTGAGCTTCGTGGGGTCCACGAAGGTCGCGCAAATCGTCTACCGTCGCGCGACGTCGCATCTCAAGCGGTGTCTCGCGCTTGGCGGCGCGAAGAACCATCTCATCGTGATGCCGGACGCCGACCGTGAGATGACGGCGTCCAATGTCGTGGCGTCGATGTCGGGCTGCGCCGGGCAGCGGTGCATGGCCGCGTCGGTCATGGTGGCGGTATCGAACACCGATCACATCATCGCGCGGATGGCGGAGCAGGCGCGCGCGATGGTGCCCGGCCGCGACGTGGGGCCGGTGATCTCGGCTGCCGCGCGGGACCGCATCATCGGGTACATCGACGAAGCCGAAGCCGCCGGCGCCACGGTGGTGGTGGACGGCCGCCACGTCAGCGTACGCGGCCGCGAGGGCGGCTACTACATCGGCCCCACGATCCTCGATCACGTGACCCCCGACATGCGCATCGCCCAGGAGGAGGTGTTCGGGCCGGTGCTCGTGATCGTCCGCGCGAAGGACGTGGATGAGGCGCTCCGGATCGAGAACGCCTCGCCCTACGGCAACGCCGCGTCGGTGTTCACCGAGAGCGGCGGGGTGGCGCGTCACGTGATGGAGAAGGCGAGCGCAGGAATGGTCGGCGTCAACGTCGGCGTGCCGGTGCCGCGCGAGCCGTTCTCGTTTGGCGGATGGAACGACTCCAAGTTCGGCGTCGGCGACATCACCGGAAAGGGATCGATCGAGCTCTGGACGCAGGCCAAGAAGATGACCACCAAGTGGAACAAGGAAGCCGGGACCAACTGGATGAGCTGAGGAGGCTCCCATGCCCAATCGATCCGTCACGTTCACAGGCATCCGCTTCGAGAACCCGTTCCTGCTCTCGTCGGCGCCGCCGACTGAATCGGAGAACAACATCATGCGGGCATTCGACGCCGGCTGGGGCGGCGTCGTGACGAAGACGATCGGATTGCATCCGGTCACCAACGTCGTGGGTGCGAAGGCGAAGTTCATGCGCACCGGAACAGAGGATGCCTCGGTGTCCATGAGGAAACGGCCGGGCGCCGCCCTGCACTCGTCGTGGAACTGGGAGCTCATCTCCGACAAGGCGATCGACTGGTGGGTGCCGCGCATCCGCCGCATCAAGGAAGCGCACCCCACGAAGGTGCTCATCGCGTCGATCATGGCCGGCTCCGGCAACGACAAGGAGCTGCGCAACTGGCAGATGCTGACCCAGGCATGCCAGGACGCCGGCGCCGACGGCATCGAGTGCAACTTCTCCTGCCCGCACATGGACCGGAAGGACATGGGCTCCAACATCGGCAAGGATGAAGGGCTCTGCTCGGTGGTCACCGAGGCGGTGAAGGAAGTCGCGACGATCCCGGTGTGGACCAAGCTCACGCCCGCCACGCGCGACATCGTCGTGGAGGCCGCGGCGTGCTTCCGCGGCGGCGCCGACGCGATGGTGTCGTCGAACACTTTTCCGTCGCTGCCGCTGATCGATCCCGAGACCCTCGAGTTCGAGATCAACGTGGATGGCCTGGTGTCGAGCGGTGGCCTCGGCGGACCGGCGATCCTGCCGATGGCACTCGCGAACATGGCCAAGATGACGCAGGCGTTTCCCGAGCGCGCCTTCTCGGGGATCGGCGGCGTGAGCGACTTCCCGCAGGCGCTGTCGTACTTCCTGCTCGGCGCCGGCACCGTGCAGGTCTGCACCGCGGCGATGCTCGACCAGGCGATCGGGCCGAACGTGATCAAGCGGTTGAACGCCGGCCTCGATGCGTTCCTCGAGAAGCACGCGGCCGATGGCTGGTCCAGCGTCGAGGACTTTCGCGGGATCCGCCGCGAGCGCGTCGTGCTCCAGTCGCAGATCCGGCGGCCGGACGGCGACGCCTATCAGGGTGGCTACGAGCCCGTGGAAGGCTACGCGGCGCCCGACGAGCGCGCCGTGGGTGCACGATGACGACCAGCGCTGCACGCGCTCCCGCGCCGCCGCGGCTCGAGCTGCCGCCGGTGAAACACGTCCCGCGTCCGTACACCGGACCGTCGCGGGCCGAGCTGATCGCCATGCGCAAGCAGTTCACCAATCCGGCGATCTTCACGCTCTACCGCGAGCCGCTGCTCATCGTCGAGGGCTACATGCAGTACCTCTACGACGAGACCGGCCGTCGCTATCTCGATCTCTTCGCCGGCATCGTGACCGTGTCCGTCGGGCACTGCCACCCGACGGTCGTGAAGCGCGTCACCGACCAGGTCGCGACGCTCCAGCATTCGACGACGATCTATCTGCATCCAAACTTCCCGCTGCTCGCGAAGAAGCTCGCGTCGAAGATGCCGCCGGGCCTCGACGTCACCTACTTCGTGAATTCGGGGAGCGAGGCCAACGACCTCGCCGTGACGATGGCGCGGCTGTATACGGGCCACACCGACGTGATCGCGCTGCGCAACGGCTACCATGGCGGCAGCCCCAGCGCGATGGGGCTGACGTCGCACAACACGTGGAAGTATCCAGTGGGTGGCGACGGGCACGTGCACCACGTCGTGAACCCGGATCCCTACCGCAGCCCGTTCGACGGGACGCCGGAGGAGATCGCGACGAGGTCGGTCGCCGAGATCCGCGAGATCGTCCGCTACTCCACCCCGGGGAAGATCGCGGCCTTCCTCGCTGAACCGATCCAGGGAGTTGGCGGAGCGACGCACGGCGCGCGCAACTACCTCAAGGAAGCCTACGCCGTCGTGCGCGAGTACGGCGGCCTGTGCGTCGCCGACGAGGTGCAGACCGGATTCGGGCGCACGGGCGAACACTACTGGGGGTTCGAGAATTTCGACGTGGTGCCCGACTTCGTCACGATGGCCAAGGGGATCGGCAACGGCGCGCCACTCGGCGCCGTAACGACGCGCATGGAGATCGCGAAGACGCTCGCCCAGCGTATCCACTTCAATACGTACGGAGGCAATCCGGTCTCGATGGCGGCCGGCCTGGCCGTCCTCGACGTGATCGAGGAGGACGGCCTTCAGGAGAACTCGCGCGTCGTGGGTGGACGGTTCAAGGCCGGGTTGCAGAAACTGCAGCGCTCGCACCCGCTCATCGGCGACGTCCGGGGGATGGGACTGATGCTCGGCGTCGAGCTCGTGCGCGACCGCGGAAAGAAGACGCCGGCGAAGGAAGAGACGCTCGATGTGCTCGAGGCGGGGCGTGAGATGGGCGTCCTGCTCGGCAAGGGAGGACTGGATGGCAACGTGCTGCGCATCAAGCCGCCGATGTGCATCACGGCGGCGGACGTCGACTTCGCGTTGGAGGTGTTGGACCAGGCGTTCACCGGAGCCGCGCGGCGATAGCGCCTGTCTTCCCGCAGTCGCGCCCAGGAAGGCGCGACTCTCGGGATCTATCTGACGTGATTGGCGCCGGCCACGCCGCCAGGGCGGTAGATCCCGACACTCGCTTCGCTCGTGCGGGATGACAATCACCTGACTTCAACTCAACCACGATGCGCTTCGATCGAGTGGTCAAGGGTGGCAACGTCGTCACGCCCGGCGGCACCTTCACCGGTGACGTCGGGATCCAAGGCGAGAAGATCGTCGCGCTCGGCGTGGACCTGGAGACCAAGGGCGCCGACGTGATCGACGCAAAGGGACACCACGTCATTCCCGGGGTGCTCGACGTGCACGTCCATCTCGAGCTTCCCTTCTGCGGGACCGTGTCGGCCGACGACTACCGCACGGGGACACGCGCCGGAGCGCGTGGCGGCGTCACGACCGTGATCGACTTCGCCATTCCTTCCGCGACCGGATCGCTCTCGGACGCCGCGGACACCTGGATGAAGAAGGCGAAGGACAAGTCCCTCATCGACTACACCTTCCACATCTGCATCACCCGCTGGAATGATCACAAGGACCAGATCGCCGACATGGTGAAGCGCGGCTTCACGACCTTCAAGGAGTTCATGATCTACGAGTCCGAGGGGTGGCAGTCCGATGACCGCGCACTCTTCGGAACGTTGGAGAAGATGAAGGAGCTGGGCGCCATGCTGCTCGTGCATGCCGAGTCGTCGCGCGTGCTGGACGAGCTGATCGCGCGGTATCATACGCCCGAGCTCATGAAGCAGCACGGCGCGGTGCTCCACGCCATCACCCGTCCCAACTTCGTGGAGGCCGAGGCGATTCAGCGCATCGTGCGGTGGAGCGAAGCGACGGGCGGCCAACTCTACATCGTGCACATGTCCACCGCGGAAGGCGCCGATATCGTGGCTGCGGCACAAGCCCGTGGCGTTCCCGTGCTCGCCGAGACGTGCGTGCAGTACCTGGTGCTCGACGATTCGGTGTTCGCTCGCGAGGACGGACACCTGTTCGCCTGTTGTCCGCAGCTCAAGAAGCCCGCCGATGCGGAGCGCCTGTGGAAGGGACTCCGGCACGGCGAAGTCTCGGTCATCTCCACCGACACCTGCACCTTCACGCGAGAGCAGAAGGCGATGTGGGAGGGCGACTGGACGAAGATCCCCATGGGAATGCCCGGCCTCGAGACGCTGATGCCCCTGACCTACACGAAGGGCGTCCTGGAAGGGCGCCTGACGCTCGACGAGATGTGCCAGAAGCTCAGCACCAACCCGGCGCGCATCATGGGTCTCGCTCCCCGCAAGGGCGCCATCCAGATCGGCGCCGATGCGGACCTGGCGATCATCCATCCGACGCGGACGCACACGGTGAACCCCGACGAGATGGAGACGAACGCCGACTGGTCCCCGTTCGAGGGATGGCAGCTCGCCGGCTTCTCGCGGACGACGCTCTCCCGCGGCGAGGTGATCGTGGACGACTACCGCGTGGTCGGGAAGGAAGGGCGCGGGCAGTGGCTGCCACGTACAACGGCGGGGCTCGCGTCGCCGAGGGCGTCGTGAGCGCGCTGGCGGTCGAACCGGCGCCCGCACCGAGCGAGGCGTCGGAGTTCGTCACCACGACCGAGGATCTCTCCGGCAGCCCGCTCTGGAATCCCGACCTCGCGCCCACCTCGGTGCATCGGCGCACCTGGTCCACCTACAACATCGCCGCGCTCTGGATCGGCATGAGCGTCGTCATCACGACGTACACGCTCGCGTCGGGGATGATGACCCAGGGAATGACCTGGTGGCAGGCGATGGTCACCATCCTGCTCGGCAACACGATCGTCCTCATCCCGATGATCCTGAACGCGCATGCCGGCACGCGCTACGGGATCTCGTTCCCCGTGCTGTGTCGGGCGGCGTTCGGCGTGAAGGGCGCCAACGTGCCGGCGATCCTCCGCGCCGTCGTCGCCTGCGGCTGGTTCGGCATCCAGACTTGGATCGCGGCGCTCGCCCTCAACACGTTGTTCACGGCTGCATGGCCGGCCTGGACGCGCGTGCCAGGCGGCATCGCCATCGCATTCGCGCTCTTCTGGCTGCTCCAGGTCGCGATCATCGCGCGCGGCATCGAAGGGATCAAGATGCTCGGCAGCTATGCGGCGCCGGTGCTCATCTCCGGCAGCGTCGTGCTCCTGCTCTGGGGGATCAGGCACGGCGGCGGCCTCGGTCACATTCTCGCCGAGTCGGTGCGGCTCCAGGGTGCCGACGCGCACGGGGTCTCGTTCTGGACGATCTTCCCGCCGGCCCTCACCGCCAGCGTCGGCTACTGGGCGACGCTGAGCCTCAACATCCCGGATTTCACGCGGTATGCCCGCAGCCAGCGCTCGCAGGCGCTCGGCCAGGCGCTGGGACTCCCGACCACGATGACGACGTTCGCGTTCATCGGCGTCGCCGTCACGAGCGCGACGATCGTCATCTTCGGCAAGCCGGAGTGGGATCCCGTCGTGCTCGTGACGCGCATTGGCGGGACAGGCGTCATCATCTTCGCGACGCTCGTCGTGATGGCGGCGCAGCTGCACACGAACATGGCGGCCAACGTGGTGTCGCCGTCGAATGATTTCTCCAACCTCAGTCCCCGACGCATCAGCTACGTCACGGGCGGACTGATCACCGCGGTGATCGGCATCCTGATGATGCCGTGGAAGCTCTATTCGGACGCCGGCGCCTACATCTTCACCTGGCTCGTCGGCTACTCGAGCCTGATGGGCGCGCTGGGCGGCATTCTCATCGCCGACTACTGGGTGCTTCGACGCGAGCGGCTGTCGCTGCCCGACCTGTTTCGCGAGCAGGGCGCGTATACGTATCGGCGGGGCGTGAACCCCGCGGCGATGATCGCGCTGGTGCTCGCCGTGCTGCCGGTGGTGCCAGGGTTCATTCACGCTGCCAGGACGCCAGGCGGCAACGTCGCGAATCCCGGCTTCCTCGACCATCTCTATCAGTACGCGTGGTTCGTGACGTTTGGCTTGAGTTTCGTGATCTATCTCGTGCTGATGCGCGGCCGGACGGATCCTGCGGTGCAGTGATGGCACTTGACGTTCGAACAGCGCGGCGACAGTTGTAAGAGATACAGAGTGGATGGTACCTGGTACGGTGTTCTCCTCCGTATCGATCTCGAATGAACGCCCGCCGCGCCCTTCGCAACGTCGGAAACGCCGTGGTCATGAGTAATTGATCGCGTAATGCTCACGGGAGACATGGAATGCCCAAGATCGTGAAGTGCGGCCTCATCCAGGCAACCCACGCGTGCGATACCGGCGAGAAGATCGACGTCATTCGCGAGGCGAACGTCGAGAAGCACCTCGAGTTCATCGACCGCGCCGGCTCGGAGGGCGTGCAGATCCTCTGCATGCAGGAGATCTTCACCGGCCCGTACTTCTGCGCCGAGCAGAATCCGCGGTGGTACGAGGCGGTGGAGCGGATCCCCGACGGCCCCACCACGCGCCTCATGCAGGAACGCGCGAAGAAGCACCGCATGGTGATCGTCGTGCCGCTGTACGAGGAGGAGGCGCCCGGCGTCTACTACAACACCGCCGCCGTGATCGACGCCGACGGCACCTACCTCGGCAAGTATCGCAAGAACCACATCCCGCAGGTCGCGCCCGGGTTCTGGGAGAAGTACTACTTCAAGCCGGGCAATCTCGGCTATCCCGTGTTCCAGACGCGCTATGCGAAGGTCGGCGTGTACATCTGCTACGACCGCCACTTTCCCGAGGGGGCGCGCGAGCTCGGGCTGAACGGCGCCGAGATCGTGTTCAATCCCTCGGCCACGGTCGCCGGCCTGTCCGAATATCTGTGGAAGCTCGAGCAGCCGGCGCACGCGGTGGCAAACGCGTATTTCGTCGGCGCGATCAACCGGGTGGGTCGCGAGATGCCGTGGAACATCGGCGAGTTCTACGGGCAGAGCTACTTCTGCGACCCGCGCGGCAAGATGCTCGCCGAGGCGAAACGCGATCGGGATGAGCTTGTGATCGCCGACATCGATCTCGACGTGATCCGTGAGGTGCGCAACGTGTGGCAGTTCTATCGTGACCGGCGGCCCGAGACCTACGGCGGTCTGTGCAAGCTGTAACCGCTGCGGAGCGCGACCTCCTGGGCGCCGCCATCGCCGAGGCCGAGCAGGGGTTGCGCGAGGGCGGCATCCCGATCGGGGCGGTGCTCGTGCATCGCGGCAGGATCCTCGGACGCGGCCACAATCGACGGGTGCAGAGCGGGAGCGTCGTCCTCCATGGCGAGATGGATGCGCTGGAAAATGCCGGTCGCCAGCCCGCGAGCGTGTACCGGGAATGCACGATCTTCACGACGCTCTCGCCCTGCGCCATGTGCTCGGGCGCCATCCTGCTGTACGGCATTCCCCGCGTGATCGTGGGCGAGAACGCAACCTTCCAGGGTGAGGAAGAGCTGCTGCGTTCGCGCGGCGTCGCCGTCGAGGTCGTGCAGGACGACGCGTGCACCCGCCTGATGCGCGACTTCATTGCGCGACATCCCACCCTCTGGAACGAGGATATCGGGGAGTGACGCGTCCCACTATCACGCGCCCTCGTCGTTTGCTCCGGCGGCGCCGTACCTTGAATTGAGCGTGCCGTCGCCACACTCTGTACGTTCACCCGACGAGACGACTGCGTGGCGAAGGCCAAGAAAAGAAAGAAGGATACCACGGCCGATCTTGGCTTCGAAGCCAGGCTCTGGGCCGCCGCTGATGCCCTTCGCAACAACATGGATGCGGCCGAGTACAAGCACGTCGTCCTCGGCCTCATCTTCCTCAAGTAAATCTCCGACGCGTTCGAAGATGCGCGCCGCGACGGGCGCGAGCACGTCAATCCCGAACGCGGCCC
>JBBQDE010000053.1:0-10391 GCA_038319425.1 Gemmatimonadales bacterium | reverse complement strand
AGGAAGCCGTGCACCTCGTCCGGCAGCACGAGCTGCTCCACGTCCACGCCGCGGTCGCGCAGCTGTTCCACCAGCGTCACGGTCTCGGCGAACGACACGTTTCGGTCGTCGTCGCCGTGGATGACGAGCACGGGCGAGCGCCACGTGCCCACCGCCGCCAGCGGCGACGATCGGAAGGCGAGCAGCGAATCGCGCGGGTTGGCCAGCGTGTTGTAGCTCGGCACGAAGGTGCGGATGCCCACGTTCCAGTCGTGCACGCCGTGGAAGTCCACGCCGGCGGCGAACATGTCCGAGTTGCGCGCCAGTCCCATGGCCGTGAGGAAGCCGCCATACGAGCCGCCCCACAGCGCGATGCGCGTCGCGTCCACGTCGTTGCGGCTCGCGAGATAGCGACCGGCGCCGACGACGTCGTTGTATTCGCTCGCTCCCGAGGCGCCGTAGTTCAACGCCTCGCGGAACTCCATCCCGTAGCCGATGCCGCTGCGGTAGTTCACGGCCAGCACCACGTACCCTTTGCTGGCGAGGTGCTGGTTGAAGGCGTACGCGTTGTTGTAGTAGCTGCTGTAGTTCCAGCCGAGGAGCATCTGCCGCCGTGAGCCGCCGTGGAAGAAGATGGCGGCGGGCCGCTTGTCGCCGGCCTTTGCGCCGGCGGGGAGAAAGAGCTGGGCGTGGATCTTCATCCCGTCGGGCGAGGTGAAGATCACCTGCTGCGGCTCCACGAGCGCACGCTCGGGGTAGTCCGCCGGCATGGTGGCCGGCGCGAGCTCGCGGGGCGCTCCGTTGGCCACGGCGATCATCGCGCGCGCCTGCCGACGCGCACCGGAGCGGAAGAACGCCGTGGCGCCGCCGTCGCTGGTGGGCGCGGGCTGCCACTCGATGTCGGTGCCCGCGGTCATCGCCACGGGCGTGCCACCGCTCACCGGCACGCGCCACAAGTGGCGCCGGTCGATGTCGTCCTGATTGGAGTTGTACACGACCTGCGTGTGGTCGGGCGTGAGCGATACGTACTCCACCTCGAACTTGCCTGGGGTGAGCAGCGTCGCCGGGCCACCGCTCGCCGCGACGGAGTACAGGCTCGTCCAACCCGTGCGCTCCCACGGAAAGACGAGACGGTCGCCGGCGCCCCACATCAGCGGATCGCCCACCACCTCGCGGAACGCGCTGCCCACGCCGCGCTCGGCGGTCCACACCGTTCTCGCCGCACCGGTGGCGACGTCGGCCACCATGATCGACCACGGGCGCGCGCTGCGCACCGGCTTGAACAGGTCGAGCCGCGTGGACGACGGGACGCGAAGGAATGCGACGCGCGCGCCATCGGGCGACCAGGCCGGCTCGCCGTCGTTGTCCACGCTCGGCGCAAGCCACTTTACCGTCTTGCTCGCGGGGTCGAGCACGCCCACGTAGCCGTGGTCGCCGCGGCTGCTCGTGAACGCGAGCTTCGATCCGTCGGGAGACCATGTCAGCGAGCCGGCGCCGCCGCGGAGGTTGGCGAGCTGCGTCGGCTCCTTGCCGCCGTCGACCGGCGCGGACCAGATCTGCCCGCGGCGCGTGAAGGCGAAGGTGTCACCACGACGTGGAACGGCGACGCCGGTTCCCTGAGTGACGCGCACCGGTGCGCCACCCGCGACCGCCACGCGCCAGATCGCCTGCTCGGCCGCGGCCGGATCGCTCGACGGGTTCGGCACCTCGCCGGCGCGGTTGGCGCTGCCGCCGCGCACGAAAAAGAGCGATTTCGCATCGGCCGTCCATTCGATGCCGCCGATGTCCTGACCGTCATCGGACGCGAACGAGGTCACCTGCCGCCCGCGATATTCCGGCGGCAAGGCAATCCACACGTTGCGCACGCCGCGGTCGTTCTGCACCCACGCCACGCCGCCATCTGACGGTGCGGCCGACATGTTCGCCGGAAAGGGCGCCGAGAGCAGCGACTCGATGGGGATCACGCGCTGCTGGGCCGGGAGCGGCGGTGCTACTGCCGATGCCACGACGACGGCGATGACGACACAGGTGCGACGCATCACTTGTCGGTCCCCCAGGCATTCAGGATGTCTTCACCCACACGGCCTTCCGCGGCTTCGAGCATGTAGAACGGGCCGGTGTTGCCGTTCGTGAACACGGCGAGCACGATCGGTCCGGCCGGTGCCGGTGGATACATGATGCCCACATCGTTGCCGAGCAGCGGCGGCCAGTCGCCCGTCTTGTGCGCGATGCCGGTGCGGAAGCTGATCCGTTGCGGCAGGCGCGACGCGTAGAGCTGCTGGCGCAGGATCCGCCGTATCTCCGCCGTGGAGGCGGGCGACGCCAGCTCTCCGCGCTCCACCTGCTCGAGCAGGCGCGAGATCTCGCGCGCCGTGGTCCGGCCGAGCCACTTCGTGGAGTCGAGCACGAACGCCGTATTGCGACGGCCTGCCGCCGAGTCGTTTGGAAAGCCGCGCTCGAAGATCTCGCGGTCGGTGAGCGACGCGAACTTGGGATCCGCCGCGACGAACACCTGCCGGAAGGTCTCGCCCACCGACATCCGCAGCCTCGTGTCCTTGTAGCCGAGCGAGTCGAGCATCCGGTTCACGCGGTCGAGCCCCACCTTTGCGATCATGATGTCGGTGGCGGTGTTGTCGCTCGTGACGATCATCTGCGTGATGATGTCGCGGTAGGTCGGCTGCAGCCCCACCACGAATGTCTGCAGCAGCCCGCTGCCGCGGCGCTGCTCCTCGGGGCGAATGATGTGGCGCTCGTCGAGGTTGAGCCGCCCCGCCTCGGCGTCGCGGAAGGCGAGGATCATGACCGGGATCTTGATCACGCTCGCCGTGTTCATCGGCACGTCGGCACGGATGGCGACCTCGCGGCCGCTGGAGAGCTGCTTCGCGTAGAAGGAGCTCTGGGCGGGAAGGGAGTCGAGGCGGGCCTTGATCGTCGCTTCGAGTGACGCGATCTGGGTGGGACGGGCAGCGGCACACCCAGGACCGTCGACGCGAGGGTCCGCGCGAGCACGTTCGGATTCGAGCCGACCGTGTTCGAGAAGACCACCACGCGCAGCGAATCGTCGGGGAACCACATCTGCGCGGTGTTGAAGCCGTTCACGCCGCCGCTGTGCTGCACCATGCGATGGGTGCCAAGGAGCCCCGGCACGAGGCCGAAGCCGTACGTCACCGGCTTGCCGTTCGTCAGGGTGTCCGACGTCGACATCATCGTGTACGACGCGGGCTTCACGACGCGCCCGCTCGTCAGCGCCGTCTGCCAGCGCAGATAGTCGATCACGCTCATGCAGAGCGCGCCGGCCGAGTACGGGTGCGTCATGCTCATGAACTTCGACGACGTGATCACGCCGGCGCCGCGGTCGTAGCCCCGGGCATCGTCGGTGGCGGTGATGACGGACGGGCAGTACGCCGCCGTGCGCATGCCGAGCGGCGTGAAGAAGCGCCGCTGCATCAGGGTGGGATAGGGCGTGCCCGTCACCTTGTCGAGGATCATTCCCAGCAGCACGTACCCCGTATTGTTGTAGCGGTACGCCGTGCCCGGTGCGAAATCGAAGGTGTCCTTCGCCACGAACGCGACGATCTGCGCGGTCGTGAGGTCGTCGTTCCAGCTCTTTACCCAGTCGGCGTTCCCGGTATACGAATGGATGCCCGACGTATGGTTCAGCAGCTGGCGCATGGTGACGCTGCGCCACTGCGGGTACTGCGGCAGGTACTTCGTGAGCGGATCGTTCAGCCCGATCTTTCCCTGCTCCACGAGCTGCATGATCGCGGCGGAGGTGAACTGCTTGGTGATCGAGCCGATGCGGTACACCGAGGCGCTCGTCGCCGGCAGCCCACGCTCGTGATCGCGTTCACCGATCCCCTCGAGCAGCAGCGTGTCGCTGCCGCGCACCACCGCGATGCTCGCACCGGCCGACGGACCCGCGGCGAGCCAGGCTCGCGAGATCGAGTCGAGGCGCGCCGTCACGGCGCGCCGGTCGCCCTGCGCATTCAGGGGCAGGGCGGTGACGCTGAGAACAGCGACGGCGAACAGTCGGCGCATGGGGAGTTCGGTGAGGGAAGCGATCGACAATCGGATCGAGAGATGCAACGTGCTACTGGCGGCGGAGCGCCCGGCCCGGTGTCGCGCCGGTGTGGCGGCCGTCGCGGACCACCTGCACGCCGTTCACGAACAGCTGCTCCACGCCGCGGCTGAGCTGGTGCGGCTTCTCCGGCGTCGCGAGGTCGATGATGGTGGCGTCGTCGAACACCACGACGTCGGCGAACATTCCCTCGCGCAGCAGGCCGCGGTCGCGCAGGCCGAGGCGCGACGCGACGCCGCCGGTCATCTTCCGCACCGCGTCTTCCAGCGTGAGCAGCTTCTGCTCGCGCACGTAGCGCCCGAGGATGCGCGGGTAGCTGCCGTACGAGCGGGGATGCACCACGCTCTTCGCGCTGTCCGGATCCACACCCCCGGCGTCGGTGCCGATCACCACCCACGGCTGTTTGATCTGCATGCGCACGTTTTCCTCGGACATGGAGAAGTTGATCTTCGACGGGTCGTGGTTCTCGGAGACCATGAGCGCCACGATCGCCTCGGGCCACGGCTTGCCCATGTCGGCCGCGATGACGCTCAGCAGCTTGCCCTCGTACTTCGCGTTCTCGGGCTTGCGCAACTCGGCAATCATGTAGGCGGTCGGGCCTTCGATCTGGCAGAGGGGCGAGCCGTTCGGGTCAGCCATCTCGCGCAGGATGCGCGCGCGCGTCGTGGAATCGCGCAGGTTGTCGAACAGCTTGCCGTTCTCCGCCGCCCAGTCGGGGATGCATTCACCAAGGTTGTTGCCCGAGTAGGGATACGGATACATCGTGGCGCCTACGTCGAGCCCGGCCGCACGCGCCGAATCGATCTTCGCGACCATCGCGGCCGCCTTGCCCCAGTTGCGCCGAGTGGACGCCTTGAGGTGATAGATGTCGAGCGGTACGCCGCCCTCGCGCGCGATGCGGAACGCCTCGTCCATCGCCTCGAACAGCGAGTCGTCCTCCGACCGCATGTGGGTGATGTAGGAGCCGTGGTACGGCGCCATCGCCTTCGCCATCTCGATCAGTTCCGGCGTGCCGGCGTACGAGCCGGGCGGGTAGATGAGCGCCGACGAGATGCCGAACGCGCCGTCGCGCATGGCGTTGCGCACCACGGCCCGCATCGTGTCGACCTGGGCCGGCGTGACTGGCGCCGACGACTGCCCCGCGGCGTAGGCGCGCACCGTGGCCGCACCGAGGAACGAGCCGGCGTTCACGGAGTTGGGATGCCGGCCGATGGCGTCGATCCAGTTGCCGAACCCGTGCTCGCCGCGGAACGACCGCTGCAGCCCGGCGCGCACGGGCGCCATCGTCGCGATCTCCTCGAGCTCCTCGATCTTGTCATTCGAGGGGGCTGGCGTGGTGGCCTCGCCGAGGATCACGCTCGTGACCCCCTGGGTCACCATGCTCACCACGCGTCCGTCCTGCCAGAGCACCGGCTCCCACGAATGGTTCTGGATGTCGATGAACCCCGGCGCGATGACGTGTCCGCGCGCATCGACCCGCTGGCGGGCACTGGCGCCGCGCAGCGCCCCGCGCGGCGCGATCGCCACGATCCGATCGCCCCGAATTCCGACGTCGCCCCATGTCCATGGGTTGCCCGAGCCGTCCACGACTCGGCCGTTCTCGATCACGACATCGTAGCTGCCGCGGTCGGGCGCGGGCGTGGTGCTGGGGGAAGGAGTGCAGGCGCCGAGCATGGCGGCACCGAGGGCGACTCGCGTGAGGCGAAAGGAGGAGGGCATCGGTCAGCGGGAGGAGAGCGGCGGTCGGCGATCGTCGTCGCCGAAAAGGTACGATCTCGCGGCGGCGGCCGTCAGGACGCCTCGTCGCGGGCCGGCGCCGTGGCGGGGGCTGGCCTGCGTCCGTACTTTCGGCGGCGAGCGAATCGGTCGGGTATCGGACCTCCATCAGGTGTCCAGCAATGCAGGACCTCACGACCGGATCCATCACCAGGCATCTGCTGAAGACGATGAGCTTCATGCTGCTCATGATGATCTTCCAGACGCTCTACGTGCTCGTCGACCTGTACTGGGTGGGGCGGCTCGGCACAGCCTCGGTCGCGGCCGTCGGCATCGCGGGCAATTTGATGTTCATCGTGCTGGCGATCACCCAGATGCTCGCCGTCGGCACCACCACCGTGGTCGCGCACGCGATGGGTCGAAAGGACCACGACGCCGCGCGCGTGAGCTTCAACCAGTCGCTCTCGCTCTCGCTCCTCTGCGGCGTCCTCTTCCTTGGCGTCGCCCTCGCGCTGCGCACGCGCTACGCGTCCACCCAGAGTGCCGACGCGGAGACGGCGCGCCAGGCCGCCAGCTATCTGCTGTGGTTCATCCCGGCGATGGCGCTGCAGTTTCCGCTCGTCGCGATGTCGGCGGCGCTCCGGGGCACCGGCAACTTCAAGCTCGGCGTCGCGGTCGGCATCGTGACCATCATCATCAACATGATGGTGGCGCCGGTGCTCATCTTCGGGTGGATCGGCGCGCCGGCCCTCGGCATCAGCGGCGCGGCCGTGGCGTCGCTCGTCGCCATCCTCGTCGGGAATGTCTGGCTCGTGCTGTATTTCCGCCGTGGGACCATCCTGTCCTACGCGCGCTCCGAGTGGCGTCCGCGAATGGAGGTCTGGAAGCGCATGCTCGCGATCGGGCTCCCTGCCGGCTTCGACTTCGCCATGATGGCCGTCTACCTGTTCATCGTCTACGCGGTCACGCGCCCGTTCGGCGCCGCGGCGCAGGCGGGGTTCGGCATCGGGATGCGCGTGCTCCAGGCCGGCTTCATGCCCGTCGTCGCCCTGGGCATGTCGGTGGCGCCGATTGCGGGGCAGAACTTCGGCGCGGGACTGGCCCACCGCGTGCGGCACACCTTCCGCGACGGCGCGATGCTCGCCACCGCGATGATGCTGGTGCTCCTCCTCATCTCCCAGACCGCGGCGCCGGCGCTCGTCGGAATCTTCACGCGCGATCCAGCCGCCGTCGCGGTGGGCGTCCAGTACCTTCACGTCATCTCGTGGAGCTTCCTGGCCTCCGGCATCATCTTCGTCTCGGGCAGCATGTTCCAGGCGATGGGGAACACGTTGCCCTCCATTGCGACGTCGCTGGTGCGGATCGTCGTCGTGGCGCTGCCGGTGCTGGTGCTCGCGCGGATGCCGGGCTTCGCGCTCGTGACGATCTGGCGCCTCGCGGCGTTCTCGGTCTACGTGCAGCTCGTGGTCGCGCTCCTGCTGCTCCGGCGGGAGTTCTCGCGACGGCTCCGCTTTCCGGCGGCTGGGGCGACGGTGCGGATGGGCGGGATGCCCGGCCAGGCGGTGTCCGCGGCGATGGCGCCGGAGTAGCACCGCGCGAGGAGGAACCGCGGCGTTGCTCCGCGTCGACCGATTCGGCCCGAATCATGAAGCGAATCGCTCGGTGAACGTCGTTGGTACTTCCTCCTCGCTCACTGGATAGGTCGGGAATGACGACTCGAGCTGGCTCGGACCGGGGCCCTGCGTGGGTGAGCGCGTCGCTCGCCGGCAGTGGCTATCGCACCAGCATCCAGACGCGCGCGCACACCGTCGTGGCCGACGAGCCGCGCGACGCCGGCGGCACCGACGAAGGCCCGTCGCCGTACGAGCTGCTGCTCGGCGCCCTTGCCTCCTGCACCGCGATGACCGTTCGCATGTACGCCGACCGCAAGCGCTGGCCGCTGCGCGACATCGTCGTCCGCATCCGGACCGTGAAGTCGCACGCGGTCGACTGCGCCGACTGCGAGACGAAATCGGTCGACGTCGGCCGCCTGGAGCGCGAGGTCGAGCTGCTCGGCGAGCTGACGGACGAGCAGCGCACCCGGCTGCTCTACATCGCCGACCGGTGCCCCGTGAAGCAGACCCTCGAACGCGGACTCCACGTCGAATCCGCGTCACCATCACCGCCCTCCGTGCCCGTGCCATGAGCCCATCCACGACCTCGACCCCGCTTCCTCCCGGCACCGCAGCGCCGGACTTCACCTTGCCCGTCACCCCCGACCAGCACGTCGCACTCGCCGAATTTCGCGGCCGCCCCGTGATCCTCGCCTTCTATCCCGCCGACTGGAGCCCCGTCTGCGGCGACCAGATGGCGCTCTACAACCAGGTGCTCCCGGAGTTCACGCGCCTTGGCGCCGAGCTGTTGGGAATTTCCGTGGATGGTTCGTGGTGCCACCGCGCCTTCTCCGAGGCGCGGAATCTCCACTTTCCGCTGCTCGCGGACTTCCAGCCGAAGGGCGACGTCGCGCGCCGCTATGGCGTGTATCGCGAGGATGATGGCACCAGCGAGCGCGCGCTGTTCGTGATCGATGCAGACGGCATCATTCGGTGGAGCTACCGCTCGCCGCTCGGCGTGAACCCCGGCGCCGACGGTATCCTCGAGGCACTCGAAGCCCTGCCCGCGCACGGCGGCATTCATCAGGAGACCGCGACATGAGCACGACGCTCCGCTTCCCCATCATAGCCCAGGACCACGTTCAGGGCGCGGCCGACGCGCCAATCACGCTCGTGGAGTACGGCGATTATCAGTGCCCGCACTGCGCGCGGGCGCATCCGGTCGTGAAGGGGCTGCAGCGCCGCTTTGGCGAACAGCTGCGCGTCGTCTTCCGCAACTTTCCGCTCACCGAGATCCACGGCCACGCCCTGCACGCCGCCATCGCGGGGGAGAGCGTGGGCGCTCAGCTCGGCAACGACGGCTACTGGAAGATTCACGACGCGATCTACGAGCATCAGATGGACTCGGCGACGGCGTTGTCGGACGCACAGCTCGTGCGGTACGGTGCCTCGGTCGGTGCCGATCCGGCACGCATCGCGAGCGATCTCGAGTCCGACGCGTACGTGGATCGCATCCAGGCCGACTTCAGCGGCGGCGTGCGCAGCGGCGTGAACGGAACGCCCACGTTCTTCGTCAACGGCGAGCGCTACGACGGCGACTGGAGCGACGTGGACACGTTTGCGCGCGATCTCACGCGTCAGTCCGGCGAGCGCACGGCTCGCCCCGCGGCAGCCGTGCCGCGGTCGACCCACGAGCATCGGGTCTGACGCGCGACGCGCCTGGCAAGCCCCGGATGGAGTTCCGGTTTCACATCAACTGAATGCACGAGAACGACGGAACGGCCGGAAACGACGGATCGAGCAACTTCAGCTCTTGATCGATCCGCTCTTTCCGCTGTTTTCCGCCCGTTCCGTGCATTCTGTTCACGCATTGAGTCAGCGGCCCGTCGCGGCGCGTGTTTGCCGCTGTCCGCGCTCTTGCCCATTTGGAACTCCGGCGCGTGCCGAGGCATTCATCGACGAACCTTTCATCGAAATGAAGGAGATGACACGTTGAAAGCATTCCTGATCGCACCACTCGCCTTGGCCTCCATTCTCGTGGCGAGCACCGACCGACCGCAGCCGGTGAGCGCGCCGGCGCCCGTACGAAACGTCGTCCTGGTTCACGGCGCGTTCGCCGATGGGTCGGGCTATGCCAAGGTCATCCCGCTGCTCCAGGCTCGCGGGCTGCACGTCACGGTCGTGCAGAACCCGCTCTCGTCGCTCGCCGACGACGTGGCGGCGACCAAGCGCGCGCTCGCGCTCCAGGATGGGCCGACGATTCTCGTGGGGCATTCGTGGGGCGGCATGGTGATTAGCGAGGCGGGCAACGATCCCAAGGTCGTGGGACTCGTGTACATCGCGGCGATCGTACCGGACGCCGGTCAGGCGGCCAACGACGTCCTCAAGCCCTATCCTCCCGCCCCCGGGCTCGGCGAAGCGAAGCCCGACGCCGCCGGCTACCTGTCGCTCACCAGGAAGGGAATCGACGAGGATTTCGTGCCCGATCTTCCGGTCGCGGCGCGGAACCTCGTGCACGTGACGCAGGGCCCGTGGAATTCGGCCGGTCTGGCCGAGAAGGTCGCGACGCCGGCGTGGAAGAGCAAGCCGTCCTGGTTCATCGTCGTCAACGATCGCATGCTGCCGCCGGCGTACGAGCGCGCGATCGCGAAGCAGATCAACGCGACGACGGTCACGCTCAAGACGGGCCACGTGCCGATGCTCTCGAAACCGAAGGACGTCGCCGCGGTGATCATCGATGCGGCGGCCAAGGCCGACAGTCGCTGATCGTTACGGCGTCTCGAGATCGTCCGTCATCGCCGTCATTTCAATTGTCGTGGCGGCGAGGCGGCGCCGCGGCCCAGCGTGTCGCCGAACAGCGCAAGCAGCGTCTCCCAGTGACGCTCGGCGGCAGCGGGGTCGTGCGCGGGCGTATCCGACGGCACCCAGCCGTGCTGCGCGTCGTACGTCTCCACGCGATGATCGACGTTGGCCGCGGTGAGCGCCTCATCGAGTCGCCGCTTCTGCGCGTCGTCGAACCCCGAGTC
>JBBQDE010000052.1:0-10400 GCA_038319425.1 Gemmatimonadales bacterium | reverse complement strand
CTTCGCCATCCCCATGGCGGATGCCGATTCGGCGAGCCTCGAGCTGCGATGGGGCACGATGGTCGTTCCGATCCGCGTCCGCGCCGTCAGGCCATAAGGACCTGCTTTGAGCCCGCGGGTCTTGCGGCCGTGCCGCGCACGCCGCGCAACCGACAACGGACCCGTACGCGCGACTTCAGTGAAGAAGCGCTTCCCGGAGCACGACGCCATCCAGCCGCTCGGTAGGCTTCACCGCCGCCACGGCCGCGAGCGTGGGCGCGATGTCCACGGTGCGCACGAAGTCACCGTACCGCCCTGGCCGAATCCCCGCGCCGTAGAAGATCACTGGCACGTGGGAGTCGTGCGAGTACGACGAGCCGTGCGACGCCACATTGCCCCCCCACGTGCTCAGCGAATCGAGTGTCACGACCAGCTCCACCTGAACGTTCGCCGGAAGCTGGTGGCTCCACCGACGAGCGACCGGGTCGTGCAGCGAGTCGGCAAGCAGGGCGCGGAACCGATCGACGCGACGCACGCCCGCCACCTTGCGCGCCTCGGCAGCGAACCAGGACACGATGGAGTCAGCCTTCTCCGTCGACTTCTGCACCGACGCGCGATCCACGAGGAAGAGCTGCTGGTCGTGCTCCATCGACAGCGTAGCGAGGCCGGCCGCGCGCAACCGCACCTGCAGCGCCGGCAGCAGCGGGGAGAGGTCGACCCGGGTGGCGCCGGGTGTAGTAGATGCGGCGGCGACTTCGGGAATCGTGCCCACGCCGTGATCCGACGTCAGCACCACCACCACGCGCGAGGAGTCGCGCAGCCGGAAGAGCGAATCCAGGAGCACGCCGATCGTGCGGTCGTCGCGCAGCACCTGATCGTGGATCTCGCGCGAATCGGGCCCGAAGCGGTGCCCCACGTAGTCGGTGGCCGACAGCGACACCGCCAGCAGGTCCGTCTGCGGGCCGCGTCCGAGGCCGAGTGCCTCCAGGCCGTGCAGCGCGAAGGCAACCGTGATCTCATCGATGAACGGTGTCGCGCGCACCAGGCTCGCCGCGTCCACCGGATCCTCCGGTATGGGATGCGGAAACGCGATCTCCACGCCCCCCGCCTCCGCCATCACGCTGTCGCGCTCGTGGTATGCGCTGTCGGGAAGGAGCAGCGTCCAGCTGCGGCCGGCGTAGCTCTGGGGGAGGTGACGCTCGTTGAATGCGTTCACCCAATCGGGCAGGGCCTCGCGATAGTAGCGACTGGTCAGGAACCGGCCGTCGGCCGAGTACCAGTACACCTCCGACCGGGACCGGCCGACCGGCAGGATCGCGCCTCGATCCTTCAGCGAGACCGAGAGCGCCCGCGAGCGCGAATCCTTCTCGTGCAGCCAGTCCACGAGGGTGGATCCCGTGAAACGCCTTGGCGAGGCGCCGGGGCCATACCCGCCCGCGATGAGGGGCGAGCCGTTGTCGGCGACGCCAACGCTGTTCATCGTGATGCCTGTGGAGCGCGGAAAGCGGCCCGCCAGCAGCGTGGCGTGGCCGGGCGCGGTCTCCGTGATGGCGTGATCCTGGTGCGCGTCGGTGAACCAGGCGCCCCCTCGCGTCAGCCGCGCCAATCCGCCGCGGAGCTGCGGACCGAAGCGCGTGAGATAGTCGGCGCGGAACTGGTCGATCGTCACCAGGACGATCAGGGTCGGTGTCGGCGCCGCCGGCGGCGACGTCACGGCCTCGCCCTGCGCGCGGAGCGCCTCGGCGCCGCATGCGAGCAGGAGGGCAGCCAGCAGGCCTGCGGCGCGTAGTGTCATGCCCGAATGTGGAAGCTCCTGCCGGACGCGGCAAGCATGGCGGGATCGCCCAATGCTGACGATACTATGCGCGACTCCCTGGAGGCACACTTGGCGACCGGCAGTCTGAAGGCGGGACCGGCAACGCGCGTCGTGATCCGCTGCGTCGTCTACTACGTGCTCCTCATCGGCGCGGGCGTTCTGCTGTGGCCCTACCTGCCGCGCACGGGCGGACTGCCCACCATGGCGCTCGGCGCGATGTTCGGATCCTCGACTGGTGCCGCGGCGGCCCAGCACCCGATGCCGGACGAAATCGAGCTCGCGTTTGGCGTGGCGCTGGCGATGCTGAGCTCCGTGCTGCTCGCGCTGCCCGTGGCGTGGGTCTACCTGGTGACGAGGGCCAAGCGCGGCTACCAGCAGTCGGTGGTCCAGCTGCTGATCATCCTGCCGGCCGTGGTCTCCGGCGTCGTGCTGCTGGTGAAGTACAGCCTCGCGCTCGCGTTCAGCCTGGCGGGCATCGTGGCAGCGGTGCGCTTTCGCAACACGCTCGACGACAGCAAGGACGCGGTCTACGTCTTTCTCGCCACGGCCATCGGCCTGTCCGCCGCCGTGAACCTGCCGGTAGCGACGGTGCTGTCCATCGGCTTCAACATCACCGTGCTTGTCCTCTGGTACAGCGACTTCGGCAGCGCGCCCCTCGAGCTGGAAGGTCGCATCGCCGATCGGCGATTGCGCCGCGCGCGCCAGCTCGCGCGTACGGGCACGTTCGTCGCTCGCATCGACGACGAGGTCCTGAGCGACATGACGCGCGAGCAGCTCGAGGGGGTGGCCGAGCGGGCGTGGCGGCGCGCGCGCGGCGCCGACGATGATGGCGCGCCGTCGGGTGACGTTCGGCTGCGCATCCACACGCACGACGTCGCCGAGATGCGGCGCACCGTGGAGCCGCGCCTTCAGGAGCACGTGAAGCTCTGGAACGCCGGCGCGGTGACGTCGCGAGATGGCGTGGACGTGGTGGAGTACTCGTGCCAGCTCAAGAAGAAGTCGCGCCCGGACGACCTCGTGGCGCTGGTGCGCGCCGCGGGATCGACGACCGTGCTGGAGACGGAAATCCTGTAAGGAGGATCCGCATGACGAACGCAACGCGCTTCGTATTGTGCAGCACGGCGATCATCGGGTTGGTGCTTCCCCAGATGGCTGGCGGCCAGGCCGCAAAGCCGGACGAGAAGCCGGTGTCCCCGCTCTACCAGAAGGAAACGCCGCTGGCCGTCACCTTCACTGCTGATCTGCGGCGCATTCGCGCCGACAAGGACACCAACGCCCCCTGGCGCGGCGGTACCATCGCCTACCAGTCGGACAGCGGGCGCGTCGTGCTGCCGGTGAAGGCCCGCACGCGCGGCATCTGGCGCCTCAAGAACTGCGCGTTTCCGCCGCTGCGGCTCAACTTCAACAGCAAGGACACCAAGGGCACGGTGTTCGCGCACACCGGCAAGCCGAAGCTCGTGAACTACTGCAAGGACACCGACCCCTACGAGCAGTACATCCTGCAGGAGTTCCAGCTCTATCGCATCTATCAACTGCTCACGCCGGTGAGCTATCGCGTGCGGCTCCTGCGCATCGCGTACGTGGACAGCGCGAGCGGCCACACGGAGGCGACCCGTTACGGTTTCATCGCCGAGGACCCTGAGCAGCTCGCGACCCGCTTCGGTGGGCTGAGGGTCAAGACGAAGGGCGCCACCGCCGCCGACCTCGAGCCGGAGCCGCTCGCGCTGGCCTACATGTTCCAGTACCTCATCGGCAACACGGACTTCTCGTTCAACGGACTGCACAACACCCAGATCATCGGCACGAGCGATGGGCGCTATCTCCCCGTGGCCTACGATTTCGATTATGCCGGTGCGGTGGATGCCACCTACGCCACGCCCGATCCCTCGTTGAGGATCCGGCGCGTGCGCGATCGCAAGTTCCGCGGCTATTGCGCCATCGCCGACGAGTATCCGAAGGTGCTGCCGCTGTTCCAGGAGAAGAAGCCGGCGATCTACGCGCTCTATCGCGATGAGATCGGGCGATTGCTGGATGCGGGGCGCGTGAGGGAGACGCTCGCGTACTTCGACGAGTTTTACGAGATGATTGCGACACCCGCGGCCGCCCAGAAGGCGTTCCTGTACGATTGCGTCGGGCCTCGCTGACGAAGTGACGGTGACGGGCGTTCCCCCATCCTCCTTTCGCTACGAGCTGCGCTCGGCCGAGCAGCTGCGCGCGCTCGCGGCAGCCCCGCTGCCGCTCGGGATGTCGTCCACCCCGCCGCGGCCGACGATGCACCGTGACCTCTATCTGGACACGGGGGACGACTCGCTTCGCCGTCGCGGGGTTGTCTGCCGCTTGAGGATCGGCGCGACCGATGAGCACGTGCTGTCGCTCCGGATCGACGGGAACGGCGTACCCGCGGTCCGGGTGGACGCGCCGGTGCACAGCGCGGATGCGCGCGTCGCGCTGGCCGAGGACAACGCTGCCACACGCCGCCTGCGCGCCTTCGTGGACCCCGCGCTGCTCGACACGCGGCTCGACCTGGAGGTGGAGCGCCTGACGCGCAGCGCACACCGGGACCTGCTGCGCCGCCCGCGACTCGCGCTCCACTACGACCGCGTCACGCTTCGGCGCGGTGGATCGACGCACACCTTTCACCAGCTCTGTGCGCATCTCCGGCGAGGAGCGCACGACGACCTGGTGCGTCTGGTCAGGGCGCTCGAGCGCGATCACGACCTGCGCACCGTGCCCGGCGATCCGCGCGAGCACGCCGAGCTCCTCGTGCGCTGGATGCAGCTCGAGGCCAGGCGCACGAGACTGTCCGGGTCCGACCAGGCGCTTCGCGTGGCGGCGCCGGCCATCGCGCGCGCGGCCGAGGTGCTCAGTCCCGAGCTGAGCCTCCTCGCCTTCCAGCGCCGAGTGCTGGCCCTGGCGGAGGACGAGCGCACCCCGCTGCGGGAGCGCCTGCGCTTCATCGCGATCGTGACGAACAATCTTGATGAGCTGTACATGGTGCGGATGGCCGACCTGCGCCGCGCCGCGCTCGACGAGCGAGAGGAGGCGTCGGAGGCGGCGGACGACGGACTCACGGCGGAGACGCGGCTGGCCCGCGTGGAGGCGGAGGTTGCGGCCGTCCTCGCCGCACAGTCGCGCTGCGCGAGCGACTGTCTCCGTGCCGCGGAGCGGCATGGGGTGCGACTGCTGCGGTGGGACGCGCTGTCGGAGACGGAGCGCGAGGTGTTGTCGGCCCGCTGCCGCGAGGAGATCCATCCCGGGCTCACGCCGCTCGCGATGACGCTCAGCCCCGGTCATCCCTTGCCGCACCTGCCGCATCTCGGTCTTTCCCTCGCCGTCGTCTTCAGGCGCACCAGGGACGGCACCCCCCACCTTGCCGAGATCGAGCTGCCTGATACACCGCGCCTGCTCCCCGTGCCGGGGCGCCCGGGCGCCGTCATCCCGCTCGAGGATGTCCTGAAGGCGAACGTGGGCCAGCTGCATCCGAACACCTTCATCGAAAGCGCCCACCTCTTCCGCGTCACGAGGGCCGGCGATCTGGGGCTCGACGAAGAAGGTGCGGCCGACCTGCTCGATGCCGTCGCGAGCGCCACGGGCCGCCGGCCGATGAATCCGGCCGTTCGCGTCGAAGTCGAGTGGGCGATGCCGGGATTCGTCACGGAGCTCGTGCTCGAGAACCTGAGGCGCGAGGCGCTCGCCCTGGACGCCGCCGATCCGGTGGATCACGTGCAGGAGGTGGACGGACTGCTCGATCTGCGGTGCCTGGCGGAGCTTCCGCTCCCCGCCGATCCGGCGCTGGAGTACCCGCCGCTGCACGCGCGGTCGCCGATCGCCGAGCGCCCGATGCTCGATGTCGTGCGCGACGGCGACCTGCTCGTGCATCACCCCTTCGATGCATTCGACGCCACCGTCGTGCGCTTCCTGCGCGATGCGGCGGCCGATCCCGACGTGACGACGATCAAGATCACGCTCTATCGGGTGGGCCATCCGTCTCCGGTGGTGGATGCCCTGCTCGCCGCGGCGCACGCCGGAAAGCGCGTCGTCGCGCTCGTCGAGCTGAAGGCGCGCTTCGACGAGGAGCACAACGTCGGCTGGGCGCGCGTCCTGGAGCAGGCCGGTGGGCACGTCGTCTATGGTCTGGTCGGGTTCAAGGTGCACGCGAAGGTGGCGCTGGTCGTGCGCCGCGAAGGGGAGCGTCTGCGGCGGTACGTGCACGTGGGCACCGGCAACTACAGCGCGCGCTCCGGCCGGCAGTACACCGATCTCAGTCTCTTCTCGGCGCGCGACGCGATCGCGTCGGACGTCTCCGACCTGTTCAACGAGCTCACAAGCTCGTCGCGTCCGCCGCAGGGACTATCGCACGGCGCGCTGGTCGCGCCGCATCAGCTGCTGCCCGCCGTGCTCGCGCTCATCGATCGCGAAGCGCGACACGCGGTGGCCGGCCACGCCGCCTCGATCGCGATCAAGGTGAACGGCCTGTCGGATCCCGAAGTCGTGCGCGCGCTCTACCGCGCCGCGCAGGCTGGCGTGCGCGTGCAGCTGGTGGTGCGCGGGATCTGCACCCTGCGGCCGGGCGTGCCGGCGTTGTCACCGGGCATCAGGGTCGTCTCGGTCGTGGGTCGCTTCCTGGAGCACTCGCGCATCTACCGGTTCGAGAACGCGGGTGCGCCGGATTATTTCATCGGGTCGTCCGACCTCCGCCCGCGAAACCTCCGTCGCCGCGTGGAACTGCTCGTTCCGATCGTGGAGGCGGTTCATCAGGCGGAGCTCGACCGGGTGCTCGCGCTCTACCTCGACGATCCCACTGCGTGGGAGCTCGGGCCGGGTGGCGCGTACGTGCATCGCGCGAACGAGGGGTCCGGTGCGCAGGCAACGCTGGCGGTGAGCTGACGAACGCTCGCGGCGCACTGGTTCGCGGTGGGCAGGCCCCGTATCGTTCGCCTTGGGACGCTGCCGGCGAAGGTCATCGATCTCGCGCCCGTCGACGATTCCTGATTCTTCACCACGCACACACCGACGATCATGTCACCCTACGCCATTCGACCTTCCATCCAATGCCACGCGTGCGGCCGGGCCATCGACGCGGAGGCTGTGGTCTGCACGGGCTGCGGCGTGATGCAGCCCGCCGCGAAGGCGCTCGACGAGCGCAAGATCCTTCCCGTCTTCCTGCTCGCGTTTCTGCTCGGCCCCTTCGGCGTGCACCGGTTCTTCGTCGGCAAGGTGGGCACGGGACTGCTCATGCTCTTCACCCTGGGCGGGGTCGGTCTCTGGGTGCTCGTGGATCTCGTGATGATCATCACGGGGAATTTCCGCGACAAGGAGGGCAACAAGATCACCGAGTGGACGTAACCTCTAGCACTCCCACTCAGCCGCCGACCGCTGCCTCGCCGAACAGGGCCTTCGCCCGGTCGAGCGCGTGCACCAGCGCGTCCACATCACTCTCGTCGCTGTACACATAGAAGGACGCGCGCGCCGTGGCGGACACGCCGAGCCGCCGCATCAACGGCTGCGCGCAGTGGTGCCCGGCGCGGATGCACACCCCTTCCTGGTCGAGGATCGTCGCCAGGTCGTGCGGGTGGATGTCGCTCACCGTGAAGCTCACCACGCCGCTGCGCTCCGCCGGGGGCGGGCCGTACACGCGGAGACCTTCGACCTGGAGCAGTCGCTCCGTGGCGAGCCTGACGAGCGCGCGCTCGTGCTCGAGTACCGCATCCATCCCGATGCCGTCGAGATAGTCGCAGGCGGCGGCGAGCCCCACCGCGTCGGCGACGTTGGGTGTTCCCGCCTCGAACTTGTGCGGCAGCACGTTCCAGGTGGAATGGTCGTCGCGCACGAACTCGATCATGTCGCCCCCGAACTGGTAGGGTGACATCGCCTCGAGCATCGCGCGCCGGCCGATCAGGCCGCCGATCCCCATCGGGCCGCACATCTTGTGGCCGCTGAAGGCGTAGAAGTCCACGCCGAGCGCATCGAACTCGACGCGGAGATGCGGTGCACCCTGCGCGCCGTCGCACACCGCGAGCGCGCCCACCGAATGGGCGATGGCCGCGATGGCACGCACGTCGTTCACCGTGCCGAGCGCGTTCGACACGTGACTGAACGCCACGACCTTCGTGCGCGGCCCCACGAGCGCGCGCATGGCGTCCAGGTCGACATGGTGGTCGGTCGTGAGGGGACAGACGACGAAGCGCGCTCCCCGAGCCAGCGCGAGCTGCTGCCACGGGACGAAGTTGGCGTGATGCTCCAGCCCCGTCACGATCACGTCGTCGCCCGGGCCCACATTCGCCGGCCCCCACGCCGTCGCGACGAGGTTGAGTGCCTCCGTGGTGCCGCGGGTGAAGATCAGGCAATCCGCGTCGGCCACGCCGAGGAAGCGCGCGATCCGCGCCCGGGCGCCGTGATACCGCTCGGTGGCGCGCGCCGACAGGTCGTAGGCCCCGCGATGCGGGTTCGCGTTGTCGCGCTCGTAATATTCGCGCATTGCGTCGAGCACGACGCGTGGCTTCTGCGACGTCGCGGCCGAATCCAGGTAGTGCAGCCCCGGATTCGCCGCCAGCAGCGGAAAGTCGGCACGGCGGCTGGTCATCACGCGCTCCGCTCGCCGCTCGTCGCCACCATCGGACCGACGAGCACGCGCCCATGTTCCACGCGCACGCTGAACACGGGCAGTGGCTCCGTGGCCGGGTGGCGGCGCACCGCTCCGGTGCGGCAGTCGAACCGGGCGCCGTGCCAGATGCACTCGATCGTCCCATCCCGATGCAGGACGCCGTCGGCGATCGCAAACTCGGCATGCGTGCACTGGCCGCCCACCGCGCCGATCGCCCCGTCCCGATTGTACAGGCAGACGGAGACACCACCGGGCAACGTCACGCCAAGCAGCTCGCCGTCTGGCACGTCGGAGGCGGCCGCCACGTCGGTGAACGGCATGCCGGGCTTCACGGTGCGGCGCCTCCGTCGCGCAGCGCCGCCTGCAGGGTGTGCCACGGCATGCTCGCGCACTTCACACGCACGGGGAATCGCGACACGCCGCTGAACGCGGCCATCTCGCCCAGCTTTCGCGCTTCCTGCGGCGTTGGCTTGAGCTTCCCCGTGACGAGCTCGTGGAACTGGGTGAAGAGCTTCTCCACCTCCGCTCGCGACTTGCCTTTCACCGCCTGCGTCATGATCGACGCTGCGGCGCGCGACACGGCGCATCCGGTGGCGGTGAAGCGCACGTCCTCGATCGCGTCGCACTGGACTTTCAGCTCCACGGCCACCTCGTCGCCGCAGAGCGGGTTCCGTCCTTCCGCCCGATTGGTCGCACCGTCCAGCGACCCGTAGTTCTTCGGGCGCCGGTTGTGGTCGAGGATGATCGACTGATAGAGGTCCTGGAGGTCGGACATGGGGCCTCCGCCTACACGCCGGCGTATCGGCGCAGCGTCGCGGCTTCCAGCCCTTCGCGCACCTCGGCCAGCTCGATCGTCTCCAGGACGTCCGCCGCGAACGCGTAGGTGAGGAGCTCGCGCGCCGTGCGCGCGTTGATGCCGCGACTCTTCATGTAGAAGAGCGAATTCTCGTCGAGCCGGCCCACCGTGGCGCCGTGGGTGCACTTCACGTCGTCGGCGAAGATCTCCAGCTGTGGCTTGGTGTCGATCTGCGCCTTTTCCGACAGCAGCAGCGTGTTGTTCGTCTGCTTGCCGTCGGTCTTCTGCGCCGCGGGGTGCACGTACACCTTGCCGTTGAACACCCCATGCGACGCGCCGGCGAGGATGCCCTTGTACAGCTCCCGGCTGTAGCAGTTCGGCGCCACGTGCTCGATGCGCGTCTGGTGGTCGATGTGCTGCTCGGCATCGCCGAGATACAGTCCGTTGAGCGTGGCGCCGCAGCCCTCGCCGCGCAGCTCGGTGTAGATGTTCGTGCGCGACAGCTGGGCGCCGATGGCGAAGCTGAACGACACGAGGTGGCTGTCCCGCGCCTGCCGGACGTCGAACGTGCCGACGTGATAGGCCTGGGCGGACTCACGCTGCAGCTTGAGGTGCGTCAGCGTCGCGCCTTCGCCGATCGTGGCTTCCGTCACGGCATTCGTGAAGTAGGCCCCGGCGCCGCGCGCCACTGTCGCGTAGGTCTCGATCACCGTCGCCTTGGCGAAGCGATCGAGCACGATCAGGTTGCGCGGCTGTGCCACGCCGTCGACGGCGCTCGCGTCGCTCACGAACAACAGGTGGATCGGGCGCACGACCTCGATGTCCGGCTGTACGTGCACGACGGCGCCGTCATTGATGAAGGCGGTGTTGAGCGCCGTGAAGGTATGGGCGTCCATCGACGCGATGCGACCCATGTGCTGCTCGACGAGCAGCGGGAGCTCGTCGTAGGCACGCGCGAGTGGCAGCACCTGCACGCCATCGGGCAGTCCGTCCGTCCGCGACAGCGCGGCGTCGAACCGGCCATTCACGAACACCAGGGTGTGCCAATCCGTCGCGCCGAAGGAGAACGGCGCCAGCTGCGCAGCCGATACGCGGCCGGTGCCCGACGTGAGGGGGGCGAAGGCACGCTCGGCGATCGGCGCGACCGACGTGAAGTGCCAGTCCTCGTTCTTCGTGTTCGGATAGCCGAGCTCCTCGAACCGCGC
>JBBQDE010000051.1:0-10658 GCA_038319425.1 Gemmatimonadales bacterium | reverse complement strand
GGCTTCGTGAAGTTCCTCTTCCCGAACGACTTCAACATCTACCTCCACGACACGCCCAACCACGAGCTGTTCGACAAGGACGTGCGCGCCTTCAGCCACGGCTGCATCCGCGTGGAGAAGCCGACGGAGCTCGCGGAGTGGGTGCTCGGCTGGGATGCGGCCAGGGTGCAGCAGGCGATGGAGCAGGGCCCGGACAACACGCCGGCGAAACTGCCGCGCAAGCTGCCCGTGTACATCACCTACGGCACGGCCTACGTGCGCGACGGGGCGCTCTACTTCGGGAACGATCTCTACCACCGGGACGACAAGCTGGTACAGGCGTCGGCGCCGGGCGCGCTGCCGAGTGCGCGGGTCGTGAAGGCGCTCGAGATGAAGGTCATCGTGGGGCAGGAGTACGAGGACAAGGCGACCCCGGTGTTCAGCGATTCCATGGAGACGGTGGTGTTCCGTCCCTATTGGAACATCACGCCGGACATCCAGGCCAAGGAGATCGAGCCGAAGATCGCGAGCAACCCCGGCTACCTGGAAGCCGAGAACCTCGAGTACTACAAGGACGGCGGCGCGACTCGCATCCGACAGAAGCCAGGCCCGAAGAACTCACTCGGCTTCGTGAAGTTCCTCTTCCCGAACGACTTCAACATCTACCTCCACGACACGCCCAACCACGAGCTGTTCGACAAGGACGTGCGCGCCTTCAGCCACGGCTGCATCCGCGTGGAGAAGCCGACGGAGCTCGCGCAGTGGGTGCTCGGTTGGGACGCGGCCAAGGTACAGCAGGCGATGGAGCAGGGCCCGGACAACACGCCGGTGAAGCTGCCGCGCAAGCTGCCCGTGTACATCACCTATGGCACTGCGTACATGCGTGACGGGTCGCTCTACTTCGGCAACGATCTCTACCATCGCGACGACAAGCTGGTGCAGGCGTCGGCGCCGGGCGCGCTGCCGAGTGCGCGCGTCGTGAAGGCGCTCGAAGCGCTGGGGCGGATCGCCAAAGGCTGAGCCGGCAACGAGCGAGGGAGCCAAAGCGTATCCTGTACGACTCCTCTTGGCTGGTAGGTCGCGAGCGATGAGGTGGGAGCATGGGGCGGTGAGCGATGAGCACTGAGTAGCATGCCACTCAATGCCCACGGCGCATCGCCCCATGCTGCCTGCTCCAGGCTCTCCTGCTATCCGGCGCGCCCGCGCCACGCTCCTGCCTGAAACCCCACGCCGCCAGAAAATGCGCTTCCGCATCGTCGCCATTGCGCTCACGCTCGTCGCGATTCCGCTCGTGGCTCAGCAGCCCTCGGCGTTCACGATCGAGCAGGTCACGAGCTATCCCTTTCCCAACGAGCTCGCGACTGCGCCGAGTGGCGGGCGCATTGCCTGGGCGCTGAACGAACAGGGTCGCCGCAACATCTGGGTGGCCGACACACCGGACTACGTGCCGCGCCGGCTCACGAGCTACGAGGTGGACGACGGTCAGGAGCTCACGAGCGTGACCCTCACCGCCGACGGCGCGCGGGTGATCTACGTGCGCGGCGGCGATCACGGCAGCAACTGGGACGGCCCATCGCCCAATCCGCTCTCGAGCCCCGTGGCCCCGAAGATCCAGGTCTGGTCGGTGCCGTTTGCAGGCGGCGCGCCGAAGCTCATCGGTGATGGCGACGATCCGGTCGCGTCGCCCAGGGGCGACCTCGTGGTCTTTACGCGCGACCGTCAGCTCTGGGTGTCGCCCGTCGACGCGAGCGTGGCCGCCACGCGGCTCCTCACCGTGCGTGGTGACGTGAGCGACGCATCATGGTCGCCGGACGGCACGCGGCTCGCCTTCGTCGCGAATCGCGGTGATCACGCGTTCGTCGGCGTCTTCACCAACGACTCGACGCCGCTTCGCTGGCTTGCACCTTCCACGTCGCGCGATGGCTCGCCCCGTTGGTCGAGAGATGGCACGCGCATCGCCTTCGTCCGCCGGCCGGGCACCGGAGGTCCGCCGGAATCCGCGCTTGGCCAGCGCCCGTCGCCGTGGGCGCTCTGGATCGCCGACGTCGCGACCGGCGCGGGACGCCTGCTCTGGAAGAGCCCGGAGACGCTGCGCGGCTCTGTGCCGGGCACCGAGGGCAATTACAACCTTCGCTGCGCGGCGAGTGGGCGCATCGTCTTCCTCTCGTACATGGATGGATGGCCGCACATGTATTCGGTGAGCGAGACCGGCGGCGAACCGTTGCTCCTCACCCCCGGCCGCTTCATGGCCGAGTACATCACGCTAACACCGGACGGCAGGGCGGTGCTTTTCACCGCGAACACGGGCTCGACGCCGGACGATCTCGAGCGTCGCCACGTCGTCCGCGTACCCGTTGATCGCGCCGCGCCGGAGGTGCTGACGCCGGGCACGGGACTCGAGTGGACGCCGGTGATGACCGGCGACGGCCGGCGCATCGCGTTCATCAGCGCCACGGCCCAGCGCCCGCCGCTCGTCACCGTGATGCCTGCACCGGGCGTCGACGGTCCGCTGGCGCTCATCGGCATCGATCGCATTCCCGCCGACTTTCCCTCGGCGAAGCTGGTGACGCCGCGTGCCGTGACGTTCAAGTCGGCCGATGGTGTCGAGGTGCACGCGCAGCTGTTCGAGGCGCAGAACGCCTTCTCGGGCCGCCCGAGCCCCGCCCTCGTGTACGTGCACGGCGGACCGCCGCGGCAGATGCTGCTCGGCTGGCACTATTCCGACTACTACACGAACGCGTACGCCATGAATCAGTACCTGGCGAGCCTCGGCTATACCGTGCTCTCGGTGAACTACCGCCTCGGCATCGGCTACGGCTTCGACTTCCACCGCGCGCCCAACGCCGGCGCGCAGGGCGCCGCGGAATACCAGGACGTCAAGGCGGCGGGTGAATGGCTGCGGCGGCAGCCATACGTGGATCGCGCACGCATCGGCATCTACGGCGGCTCGTACGGCGGCTATCTCACGGCGCTCGCACTCGCCCGCAACTCCGAGCTGTTCGCCGCGGGCGTGGACATCCACGGCGTGCACGACTTCACCGCGGAGGGAGGCCGTCGCTTCGGCACCGCGGATTGGCGGTACGAACGCACCGACCGCGACAGCGCCGCGGCCGTCGCGTGGCGCTCGTCGCCGGTGGCCTCCATCGCCACGTGGAAGTCGCCCGTGCTGCTCATCCACGGCGACGACGATCGCAACGTGCGCTTCAGCTCCACGGTGGACCTCGTTCGCCGCCTCATCGGCGCCGGCGTGCCGTTCGAGGAGATCGTCGTTCCGGACGACACGCATCACATGATGCGCCACGCAAACTGGGTCCTCGTGGACCGCGCCGCCGCGGCGTTCTTCATGAAGCAGTTGGGCGGGGCAGGGGCGGCACGCGCGGCGGCGCAGGTGGAGCGTCACTGAGCGCCGGGAGAACGACAGGTGGAGAGCGAGGAGAAGTCCGCTCTCCTCCTCTTCCGCGCACTCGAGGCACGACGGGTGCGGCCTTTCAGTCCGCTGGTTTGATGCCGAGAGCCGCGCTGACGAAGCTGGCCAGCGTGGCGGCCGAGGGCGAGGCGGAGCCGGCGACGTTGACGTCGATCGGGATCTTGTGTCCCGCCCACGTCTGCTCCACGTCGAGCACGCCCTGCCAGACCGCCGCGAAGGCGTGGCCCATCTCGCTCGGCAGCTTGTCGGTGTCGAAGCCGCGCGCCTTCGCCACCCAGAACGGAGGCTCGTCGGGAATCCCGGCGGCGAGATATTCCTGCTTCACGTCGTTGTACACGACGTCCGCGTTGTTGGTATGCACGTAGATGCCCGGGCGAAAGCGACCGTCCGCGAGCACGGTGCGTACCCAGGCCGAGTAGTAGTCGCGCATCGCCTTCGGCGTGGCATCCATGTACTCGACGTCGAGGAACACCGTCGTGCCGCGCACGAATCCGTCGTGCTCCGTGCGGTCGATCGCGTCCTTCGCTTCCAGCGCTCCGCGCGCCGCCGTCACGAAATCGGCGTTGCACGTCGCGTCCTTTCTCGGCGGTGGCGCGGTGCGCATGACCGTCTGCGTCACGGTGCGCGTGACCCAGCGGCGCTTGGCCCCGCGGCCCACGCGAGTGCGCACCTTCTTCGACACGCTCACCGGGATCATGTGCGGCTTGCCCGGCGTACGTCCCCACGTCTGCTGGCCGACGTAGATGACGGCCAGGCCGTAGCCCATGGCGGTGAGCGTCTCACGCTTCCCTGACCAGCCGTTATCTGGATGGCAGGGCGCGGGCAGGTAGTATCCCGTCCATTCGTACGGCGCTCCGCCATCGTGCCAGGCGCGCATGGCGGCATCGCCCGGGTACATGCCCGTGTCGAAGCCCATGTGCCTTCCCGTACGCACCGCGTCCGCGAGCATCGTGGTCTGTCCGGTCATCGTGGCTGCCGCGCCTGCGAACTCACCCGGCAAGCCGGCGAGGCGAGCACGCGAGAGGCCGCCATCGCTCAGGGCGAGGGCGGCAACGACTGCCGCGCACGACAGGATGGACAGCACCGCTTTGTGACGACGACG
The DNA here is from genome assembly GCA_038319425.1 of Gemmatimonadales bacterium. Classification (GTDB taxonomy): domain Bacteria; phylum Gemmatimonadota; class Gemmatimonadetes; order Gemmatimonadales; family Gemmatimonadaceae; genus AG11. The sequence continues at coordinate 6,150 of JBBQDE010000051.1, read as the reverse complement.
CACAGGCACGCTCCCACGAACGGCGAGGTCTTCATGCTACCCCGGGTGGGGCGGATCGCTTCGACCTTCGAGCACACGGATGTAAGGCACTACCCGAGCCACGCCGCCGAACTTGGCCGTGGCATGACAGTTCATGCGTACGGTTATTGCACGCCGGCAAATGACTGTATTCGATATTTTCGTCCGACACCGTCTGGAGGCCCGATGTTCATCGTAATGCGCCGTACCCCAGTTGCCCTCGCCTGCGCCGCCGCGCTCGTCGCCGCGTGCTCCAAGGCCGACAAGCCCGCCGACAGCGCCAAGATGGCCGATTCCACCGCCATGGCCGCCCCGGCGACGCCGGCAGCGGCGCCAGCCGCGCCTGCGCTGACCGATGCGAACATCGTCGCTCTGCTCGACGGTGCCAACATGGCCGACAGCTCCGCGGGATCCGTGGCCGCGGCGAAGGGAACGAGCGCCGAGATCAAGTCGTTCGGTCGCGACATGATGCGCGATCACCATGCGTTGCGCGCCGCCGGGCAGAGCCTGGCGAAGAAGCTGAACGTCTCGCCCGAGATGCCCGCCGGCGACAAGAGCGCCGCCAGCGCCGCCGCGTGGCAGGACAGCCTCACGGCGATGCCGAAGAGCGCCGCCTGGGACAAGGCGTACATCGACCATGAAGTGACGTACCACGAGGCGGTGCTCGCCACGGCGCAGGCCGGTCTGGCCGCCGCGCAGAACGCGGAGCTCAAGGCGTTGATCCAGAAGGCGGCGCCCAACATCCAGGCGCACCTGGAGCACGCGAAGCAGATCCAGTCCAAGATGAAGTAGGCAGCTGTCGGCGGGTCCGGAACTGAAAAGAGCGCCCGGCAATCGCCGGGCGCTCTTCGTTTGGTCGCGCCAAGGCTTCGGCCGGGCACAAGTCGGCCCACGCGGGGTAGTCACCCGGGAGTGGCGTGGCGACGGCCGACTCTGTTATCTTTCGATACCGAGCGCGGCACGATCCGATACATCCAGCCACTTGGTCGCGGCTGCCCGTTCGGATTCTGGATGCTTGTGCCGAGACTAGGTAAGCGAACGCCCACCATCTCGTCCCGCGAGATGGCGTTCCAAATCAAGTACGCGTCGTGCCCCGAAAGTGTTGGTCCCCACCGGAGACTGCCGTCTCCACCTGTCCTAGAGGCTTCGATGCTGAGCCCGATGACGGCCGGTCCGTCGCTATCGCTCGTCATCCCCGTGTACAACGCGGCGGATCAGCTCCCCGCAACGCTCGCCGCCGTCGATGCCCTCGCCGAGCGCTACCCGGACTCGCTCGAAGTCCTCTTCGTGGATGACCACTCGACGGAAGTCGAGACCCAGCTCATCCTCGAGGACTACTCGCGCCGCAGGCACTACGCCCGTACCCTCCGCAACGCGACCAACCGCGGCAAGGGATTCTCCGTCACGCGCGGCATGCTGGCCGCCCGCGGCCGCCATCGCGTGTTCACCGACGTGGACCTGGCCTATCCGCTCGACCAGGTGGACCGCATCGTCGCCGAGCTGCAGCAGGGACACGACATCGCGATCGCCTGCCGCGTGCTGCCGGCGTCCCGCTACCTCATGAGCCCGAGCTTCTTCCACTACCTGTACACGCGCCACCTCATGAGCCGCGCGTTCAACAAGGTGGTGCAGGCCTTCCTGCTCCCCGGCATCCTGGACACCCAGGCCGGCCTGAAGGGCTTCACCGCCGAGGCGGCGCGCCTCTGCTTCTCGCGCACCACGATCCCGGGTTTCGGCTTCGATATCGAGTGCCTCTACATCGCGCAGCAGCACGGCCTGTCCATCGAGCAGACCGCGGTGAACTTCCGTTACGATGACGAGCCGACGACGGTCCGCTTCGCGCGCGACAGCAACCGGATGCTCAAGGACATCTGGAAGGTGAAAACCAACGCCTGGCGCGGTCAGTATGCCGTGGCCAACCAGCGGTTCACCTTTCCGGCCGAGGATCACGACTGGGCCGACGGCACGCACACGCCGGCGCACGACACCCCAGTGGCAGGTTCCGACCGGACGTACGCCGCGGCGTCGTAAGCCGGCGTCGCGGGGCGCTGCCGCCCTGTATCCTTCGGCATGGCAGCGCGGCTTCTCATCATCAACGCGGACGACCTCGGTCTCGCCCCCGGTGTGAACCGAGGCATCATCGAGGCGCAGGACGCCGGAACGCTCTCGTCCGCCTCGATGATGGTGAACACCCCGGCGTTTCCCGAGGCGGCGTCTCTCGCGCTCGCGCGGCCGCGGATGAGTGTCGGGCTTCACTTCAACATCGTCGCCGGCCGGCCGCTCACCGACGCCGCATCGCTGGTGAATGCGCGAACCGGCGAGTTTCATTCCCTGCCGGAGCTCGCTCGCCGCGCGCTCGCGGGCCGCGTGCGCAGCGACGACGTGCGGCGCGAGTGCGATGCCCAGCTGCGCGCACTCGTTGGGGGGGGCATCCGTCCCACCCATCTCGACAGCCACCGGCACGCGCACGCACTGCCCGGCATTCTCCCCGCCGTTGCGGCCAGCGCGCACGACGCGGGGCTGCACTGGGTGCGGCGTCCGCTGGATCGCCCATCGATGCACGACATCGCCGCGGGCGCAAAGATGCTCGTGCTCCATGCCGCATGGCGTCGTGCGCTCGTCGGGGTGGATCGCGCGCACCTCCCGCTGCTCGCGCGCGCGCCGCACTTTCGCGGCATCGTCCTGCAGGGTGCCCCCGACGTCGAACAGCGTGTGCTCGCGCTGCTCGATCACCTGCCCGACGGCGCGACGGAGCTGATGCTGCATCCCGGCTACGACGATGCCGCGCTCGCCGCGCAGGATCCCTATCGCCGTGAGCGCGAGCGGGAGGTCGCGGTCCTTCGCTCGCCTGCGATGCGGGCGCGACTCGATCGCGGCGACGTCAGGCTGGTCTCGTTCGCCGAGCTCTAGGTCGCCGGTTCACGCGAAGCGGCCAAGGTCTGCGCACGTCCTCGGTCCCAGAGCCGACGCTGCAGCTCGAACCACAGCAGGATCAGCGGGACCGTCTTGAAGCGGTACGGATCGAACAGGGTCCGCTGGAGCCGGTGCGGCATCGCCTCGGAGGACGCGAGGACGGTGCAGACGACGATGAACCCGAACAGCGCCCACTCCCAGCGGCTCCGTCGATCGAGCGCGGCGAACCAGATCGCCGCGCCGCCGACGCCGATCACGAAGGTGGGACTCTCCGCCTGGTGGTTGAAGATCACGCAGAACACGAGCACCGAGCAGAGATAGAGCCGGCGAAACGTCCACTCGCCCCAGCGTGCGCGCCTCGCGAGCACGGGCGCCAGCAAGGTGGCCACCCCCAGCAGCTGGAGCGGCCAGTTGGGAAGGCCGAGCCGCAGCAGCAGCTGCACCTGCTCCATCACCGAGAAACCGCGATCCAGCGCGTCGGTGGCCTCGATGGCGCGCCACGACGCGTACTGCGCCAGCAGCGTGGCGGGAGGAGTGACGAGGAGCGGCAGGAGCGCGAGCCCCACCAGCGACGCGGTCAGCGCGATGGCGACGCGTGCCTTGCGCGGATGAAAGATCGCGAAGTTCGCGCCGGCCAGCGGAAACACCTTGATGTTGGTGCCGATGGCCGTCGCGAGGCTGCCGAGTACCGTGTGACGCCGCTCGTACGCGGCGAAGCCGAGGATGAGCAGGGCCGTCACCAGCGCATTGCTCTGGACGTTCTGGAGCGAGCCGAGCATGTCGAGGAAGACGATCGCCCGCGCGGTCATGGCCGCCCGGCGGGGCAGCACCGCGCCCACGGCGGCGTACAGCGCACTCGCGTTCAGCGCGTTCCACAGCAGCATCGCCACCGCGAAGGGCGGCAGCGCGAACGGCAGGAAGAGCAGCGCGAAGGTCGGGCTGTACTTGTAGAAGTCGAAGTGCTCGGCCGGATAGGCCGCGTACAGGTCCTGCCCGTGCACCAGATGAATCGACGCCGAGCGAAAGATCAGGAAGTTGTTGTTCTGATGCGTGACGCCCTGCTGCACCGTCGCGGCCACGACGGCGCCGATCCAGAGGATGGCGAGGAGAATCTCGAGACGGCGCGCGAGGGGCGGGTCGGAGGGTGGCGACGAAGGACCGGTCATCGAATCTGGCAAAGGTGAACGAGCCGCGGCGAAAGGTAGACCTCGGTGGGCGACCCGGCACTGCTTTTGACTTCAGCGGAGCATGACGACTTCTCCCCGTGCTCCGGGCGGTGCACTGCACACCGTCCTCCTCGACATCGACGGCACTCTCATCGACAGCAACGACGCGCACGCCCGAGCCTGGGTGAAATCGCTCGCCGCGCACGGCTACGTCGTACGCTTCGAGCAGGTCCGGCCGCTCATCGGCATGGGTGGCGACAAGCTCCTGCCTCAGCTCACCGGGCTCGATCCGGAGAGCGGCGAGGCGACCCGGATCGGCGTCACGCGCGGCGAGATCTTCGCGCGTGAGCTGCCCTCCCTCCGTCCTACACCGGGGGCCCGCCAACTGCTGGAGCACATGACGTCGCTCGGCCTGGAGCTCGTCGTGGCGACGTCGGCGAAAGCGGATGAGGTGGAATCGCTGCTCGAACAGGCCGGCGTGGCCGACCTGATCACGGCGTCATCGTCGGCCGACGATGCCGACCGCTCCAAGCCCGACCCCGACATCGTGCTGGCGGCACTGCGCACGGTGCGCCGGCCCGCCTCGCACAGCGTGATGATCGGCGACACGCCGTACGACATCGAGGCGGCGGCGCGGGCGCGCGTGCCGGCCATCGCGCTCCGCTGCGGCGGCGGCTGGGACGACGCCGCGCTCGCCGGTGCCGCGGCGATCTTCGATCATCCCGCCGACCTGCTGGCGCGGTACGAGGAGTCGCCGTTCGCGGTACAGTGGTAAGGTGAGAAAGGTGAAAAGGTGTAAAGGTGAAAAGGTGATGAGGTGATGCGGCGGTTGGGTGATGAGGCGGTAGGCGGCGATGGCAATCACTGCCCAACCATCCAACCGCTTCACCGCTTCACGGTCTCCCTTTCACCCGTTCACTTTTTCACCGTCTTTCACTCACCATCTGCATCCCGTGTCTGGGGCGGAGCGTGATGATCGGCTGGGGCGCCACGACGTGGCCCGGTGCGAGACGCAACCGCCACCGCTGCGCGAAGGTGGCCAGGGCGAGGGTGCCTTCCATCCACGCAAACTGCTCGCCGATGCACACGCGTGTGCCGGCCCCGAACGGGAAGTACGAGAACTTCGGTCGGCCGGCCTCGCCGGCGCTGCCGCCCGCCAGCCAGCGTTCGGGGCGGAAGGCGTCCGCGTCCGGCCACCAGCGAGGATCGCGGTGCGCGATCCACTGGCTCGCCAACACCACGGTACGCGGCGCGAGCACGTATCCGCCCACCTCAAATGCGTCGAGCGCGCGTCGTCCCACGATCCACGCCGGCGGATACAGCCGCATCGTTTCCGCGATCACGGCCCTCGCATAGGGCAGTCTCGCGAGATCCTCCGCGCCCAGATCCCCCTCGCCGAGTGCATCCACCTCGGCGTGGAGCCGCGCTTCGACGTCGGGCGCCTCCGACACGAGATACCACGCCCACGTCAGCGCGTTCGCCGTCGTCTCGTGGCCGGCGAGGAGCAACGTCATCGCCTCGTCGCGGAGCTGTCCGTCGGTCATCCCGCTCCCGTCGCCCTCGCTGTCGTGGGCAAGCAGCAGCATCGAGAGCAGATCACCGCGATCGTCGCGGCTCTCGCGGCGACGAGCGATCATCTCGTAGATCGTCGCATCCAGCCGCCCGCGCGCCCGGCGAAACCGGCGTGCGATGGGCAGCGGCAGGCGCATCAGCAGTTCGGCGCCCGGCAGGACGGTGAAGTTGAACGTCGCGATCGCCGTACCGAGCGCTTCGCCGATCTCGTGCGCCTCGGCCTCGATGTCGGCGTCGAACAGCGTCTTGCCGACCACGGCGAGCGTGTAGGCCGCCATCTCCGCGGCGATGTCGAGCTCCGCGCCGTCAGTCCACCGGTCGGCGCGCCGCCGGGCGAACGCGGCCATCGTGTCGCCGTAGGCGGCGATGCGCACGCGATGAAATGCCGGCTGCGCGAGCCGGCGCTGCCGGAGATGAAAGTCTCCCTCGCTGGTGAGCAGACCAGTGCCCAGTAGCATGCGGGCGCGCTCGAGCCCGCGTC
>JBBQDE010000050.1:0-10682 GCA_038319425.1 Gemmatimonadales bacterium | reverse complement strand
GCACATCGAGCTCCGCCTTGAGCATCGGGAGCGCATGGGCCGTCGCCGTGTTGCACGCGACGACGATGGCCTTCACCCCCTGCTCGAGCAGATACGCTGCGATCTCGTGGCTGTACCGCCGCACCGTGTCGGGCGACTTCGGCCCGTACGGCACCCGCGCCGTGTCACCGAAATACACGAGCTTCTCGGCGGGCAGCTGCCGCATAATGGCGTGCGCCACGGTGAGCCCGCCCAGTCCAGAGTCGAACACGCCGATGGGCGCGCGGCGGTCGGTGCTGGCGCTCACCAGGACAACCGCGCGGCCACGACGGTGCCGCGCCCGGTTTTCCGGAAGCTGATCTGGGACGGCAGGTCCCACAGGTGCGCACCAACGTACGCGTCGGCGGCAGCGAAGAGGTGATTTGCGATGATGAACGCGACCCAGTCCTCGACGTGACCCTTTCGCACGTTCACGAGCTCGTCGGTGTACGGCGAAGGGGCCTTGATCGCGGCACCCGTGGCCTCGTACCCGACGACGACGAGCGAATCGGTGCGCAGGTTGCGCGCTTCGTCGAGATCGGCCTTGGACTCCCGCAACATGGCCAGCGCGATGGATTCGCTGAGCACGAAGATCGCGCCGGCCGTGGGGCGACCGAGAATCGACTGCGCGTAGCCCGGGAGGACGAGTGAATAGAGGAACGCCCGCCGAGGAGACAGGGGTGGGGTGGGCACGGCGCGCGACACGGTATCGACGGCGGGTGCGCGCGCCGGCGCCACGCGTGCGCTGTCGGTGCGCTGGGCCCGCGCCGCCGAGGCACCGGCACACGACAGGGCTGCGCCGAGCACGGCGCGTCGAGCCAGAAAGGCGACGTGGGGAAAGTGACAGGTCACGACGATGGCTCAGAACAGCGAGGAAGCTGCTGGCGGGAGTGCATGGGAATCGAACCCACCCAAGACGCGATGCGCCTCGCAGTCGTTTTGAAGACGACGGGAGCCACCAGGCACCATCCACTCCCCCGCGATCACCCCAGCACCAGCAACACGTTTCCGCGAGGCTCGACGACGCCCACGACGACGCTCCCCGCGACAGCGGAAAGATACTCCGCGACCCGCGTGGCGGGGACGGCGACGAGGAGGCCGCCCGACGTCTGCGGATCGAGCGCGAGCGCGACGTCAGCCGGATCCGCCGTCGACCAATCCGCGAGCGGGCCCACGAAGCTCTCGTTGCGCTCCGCGCCGCCGGTGCGAATGCCGTCCCGCCACGACGCGCGTGCGCCCGGCAGCTCAGGCAGCGCCTTCGCGGCGAATCGCAGCGTGACGTTGCTCGCGCGCGCGATGTGCGATGCATGGCCAAGCAGGCCGAAGCCGGTGACGTCGGTTGCGCAACGCAGTCCCGCGGCGAGCGCGGCGCGGCTCGCGACGGCGTTGAGGCTGCGCATGCTGGAATAGAGTGCGGCGCGTCTCGGCTCATCGAGCCGATGCTGCTTCGCTGCGGTGGCGAGCAGACCGGTGCCGAGCGGCTTGGTCAGCACCAGCACGTCGCCGGGCCGAGCGGCGGCATTGGTGAGCAGCCGCCGCGGATCGGCCTGCCCAGTGATGCTCAGGCCGAACTTCAGCTCCTCGTCGATGATGGAGTGGCCACCGACGAGCGTCGCGCCCGCCTCGCGCACCTTGTCCTGGCCACCGCGCAGGATGTCGGTGAGCACCGACATCGGCAGCTTGCCGACGGGAAAGCCGACGATCGCCAGCGCGGTGAGCGGCTCGCCGCCCATGGCGAAGACGTCGGAAAGCGCATTGGCCGCGGCGATCTGGCCGAAGTCGTACGGATCGTCGACGATGGGCGCGAAGAAGTCCACCGTCTGGACGAGCGCCAGATCTTCGCGCAGCAGAAAGACCCCCGCGTCGTCGAAGCTTTCTCGACCGACCAGCACTCGGGGGTCGGCGTGCGACGGCACGCCGCTCAGCGCCTGCGCCAGGTCACCCGGACCCAGTTTGGCGGCTCAACCAGCGCACCGGGCGAAGCTCGTCAGGCGAAAGAGCTCCTCCCGGGTTCGGCTCGTCGACATGCGGTCGGGTGCGAGTGGTGAAGACTCCCGCGTCAGCGCGCGGGCACGAGTGCGATGAGATCGATCTCGACGAGCACGCCGCGCGGCAGACCCGACACCTGCACCGTGGAGCGCGCCGGACGCGCGTCACCCATGACGCGCGCGTACACATCGTTGACCTTCGGGAAGTCGCGCATGTCCATCAGGAACACGGTCGCCTTCACGACGTCCTCCCAACTGGAGCCGGTCGTCCCGAGGATCGCCGCGAGATTGCGGAACACCTGCTCCGTCTGGGCCACGACGTCACCGGCGACCACTTGTCCCGACCCGGGGTCGAGCGCGATCTGCCCGGCGGTGTAGAGCAACCCGTTCGCGATGATGCCCTGGGAGTACGGGCCGATCGCGGCGGGAGCCTGATCGGTATGCACGGTCTGCGTCGGCAACGCGGTCTCCTCGGTCGTTCGGTGAATGGCGCGGGCACGAGGCCCGCGGCCGGATTCTAGCGGATGCACATGGCTACGCCAGCCCGAAGAGGCGGCGCGCGTTCTCCACGGTCTGCGCGCCCAGCGTTTCGGCGTCGATGCCGCGCGCGCCGGCCAGGCACGCCACGGTGAAGCTCACCCACGCCGATTCGTTCCGCTTGCCGCGCTGCGGAACGGGGGCGAGGTAGGGCGCGTCCGATTCCACCAACAATCGGTCAGTGGGCACCAGGCGGAGCAAGGCGTCGTCCGTCCATTTCTTGAATGTGACGATGCCGCTAAAGGAGACGTACCAGCCCACGTCGAGGGCGGCTTCGGCGAGCGCCACGCTGCCGGTGTAGCAGTGCAGCACGCCGCGCACGCCGTTCCTGCCGGCCTGGACGACCATCGCCTGGGTATCCGCCTCGGCGCCACGCGTATGCACCACCACGGGTCGCGCGAGCTCGGCGCCGAGCGCGAGCTGCGCCGCGAAGGCCGCGCGCTGACGATCGGGCGGCGACTCCTCGTACTGGTAGTCGAGGCCGCATTCGCCGATCGCGACGGCGCCGCGCGCGACCTCGACGCGGATCCCGTCGACGTCGCGCACCGCGTCGAACCGCGCCGCGTCGTACGGATGGATACCCGCGGTGTAGTGGACGAACCCGGGATGCCGCGCGGCGATCTCGCTGGCGTGGCGCGTGGTCGCGAGCGATTCCCCGATGCAGACGAGCGCGCGCGCCCCAGTCAGGCGCGCGCGCTCGATCACCTCATCGCGGTCGGCGTCGAACGCCGGATCGGCGAGATGGACGTGACTGTCGATGAACCCGGTCAGGATGAACGCGCCTCAGCGCGTTGCGACGGGGGTACGCGGCTCGGATCGTGGGGCGTCCTTGGCGGCCGCCCGCGACGCGAGATTCTTGTCCGTGCGCGCCCGCGGCCAGCGTCGCTCGATCCACAGGAGCACCGGACCGGCGATGTAGATGGAGCTGAACGTGCCGGTGACGATGCCGAACAGCATGATCCACGAGAACGGACGGATCACTTCACCTGCGAAAAGGAGGAGCGAGAGCGTCGCCGCGGCCACCGTCACGTGCGTGAGGACGGAGCGCGGCAGCGTCTCGTTGATCGCCTTGTTCAGCACCGTGTACAGCGAGTCGGTACGGTTCTTCTTCAGGTCCTCGCGCACGCGATCGAAGATGATGATCGTGTCGTTGAGCGAGTAGCCGATGACGGTGAGGAGCGCGGCGATGACGGTGAGCGACACCTCGAGACGCATGATCGCCAGGAAGGCGAGCGTGCTGAGGAGATCGTGCGCCGTTGCGATGACGGCGGCGACGCCGAAGCGCCACTCGAACCGGATCGCGAGGTAGATCATCGTCACGACCAGCGACAGCAGGATCGCGATGATCGCGTTCCGGGTGAGCTCCTCGCCCACGCGCGGTCCGACGATCTCGGTCCGGACGACCTTGAGATTGGCCGCGCCGAACTTCCGATCGAGCGCCGCCTGAATCTCCCTGGCGGTATTCTCCACCGCCGCGCCAGCCCCGGCCGAATGCCCCGCCGCGCGCACAGTGAACTCGCGCGTGCTGCCGAACTGCTGGATCTCGGAGTTCGCGAAGCCGGCGGCGTCAACGGTGGCGCGGATGTCGCTCACGTTCGGCGCCTGGGTGAACTCCAGCTGCATCAGCGTGCCGCCGGTGAACTCGATGCTCCGGTTGATGCCGTGGATGCCGAGATAGATCAGGCCGATGGTGATGAACGCGACGGTGATGCCGACCGCGATGCGCCAGGGCTTGATGAAGTCGTAGTTGGTTCCGTGAAGAATGCGCAGCATGGGAATCTCAGATGCTCAGCGTCTGGGCGCCGCGCGAGCGGTTCAGCCACAGGAGGAAGAAGGTCCGCACCACGTACATCGACGTGATCATGGACGCGACGATACCGGCGATCAGCGTGACGGCGAAGCCCTTGACCGGTCCGCTGCCGTACTGATACAGCACCGCGGCCGTGAGAATCGTCGAGACGTTGGAGTCGATGATGGCCGAACGCGCGTGAAAGAAGCCCTCGTCGATCGCCGTGCGCACCGTCTTGCCGCGATCGAGCTCCTCCCGGATGCGCTCGAAGATGAGGACGTTCGCGTCGACGGCGATGCCGATGGACAGGACGAATCCGGCGAGGCCCGGCAGCGTCAGCACCGCATCGAAGCCGGCGAGCGTGGCGAGCGTGTAGAGCACGTAGAGCATGAGCCCCGCCACGGCGAGCAGACCGGAGAACCGGTAGAAGACGAGCATGATGATCACGATCAGCACGAGCGCGATCGTGCCCGCCTTGAAGGCATTGTTGATCGAGTCGCGTCCAAGGCTCGGACCGATGTTGCGGACCTCGGCCACCTTGAGCGGCACGGGGAGCGCGCCGGCCTTGAGCACGAGCGACAGATCCTGCGCGCTCTGGAGGTCGCGTCCCTGCCCCATCGTGATCTGACCGCGTGTGCCGATCGCGCCGTTGATCACCGGCGGGAAGCCCATCACGATATCGTCGAGCACGATGGCCATGTAGTCGCCGACGTGCTTGCCGGTCTCGCGCTGGAAGCGGCGGCCGCCTTCGTTGTTCAGCTGGAACTCGACGATCGTTCCCTCGAGCGGCGACGTGTTGGGCTTGGCGTCCGTGAGGAACTCGCCGGTGATGATCGGCCGCGCGTCGAGCAGGTAGAGGAACTTGTAGGTCTTGTTCTGGATCGCGGTGGAATCGCTGCCGAACCGCACCACCTTGCCGGGTGGCAGCGCCGCCAGCACCGCCGAATCGGCGAAGAAGAGCTTGAGCGCCTGCTGATCGGCGATGTCGTAGAGGAACTGCCCGGGCATCTGGCCGGCGAGGATCTTCTTCGAGATCGCGCCGCCGGTGAGGCCCGGAATGGACGCGCTGTCGACCTTGCTGCTGTCGCGCTTCGCGCCGGCCACCTTTGCGGAATCCGTCGACGTGTCGGCGCCGGTGAGCAGGCCGTTCAGGCCGGCGGTGGGGGCAGGCGTCTTCGCCCCGGCCGACGCGACTTCGCCCAGGCCGCGCTCCCTGGCGATCGCGTCGAGCCGAGGCAGCGCCTTCTCCAATCCCTTCGTCTTGTCGGTGATCTGGAACTGCAGGAAGGCCTGATCCTGCGCGATCTTGATCGCGCGCTCCCGGTCGTCGATGCCGGGGATATCCACGAGAATGCGGTCGTTGCCCGCCTTCTGGATGACCGTCTCCGAGACGCCAAGTCCCTCGATGCGCGTGCGCACGACCTTGAGGGCGCGATCGATCGCCTCGCTCTTGTTCGCCACGGTCCCCTTCGATTCATCGACGTCCAGGGCGAGGTGCATGCCGCCGGAGAGGTCGAGCCCCTTGCGCAGGGGCACTCGGCGCGACGTCGTGTCGTAGAACGTGCCGTCGGCCCGGCGCTGGCGCGTCTTCACGTCGCGCGGATACAGCGCGTAGACGGAAAGCAGGACGAGCGCGAGGATGATCGCCAGACGGGACTTCAGGTTGGACATGCGACTACGGGGTGGAGGGAGGTGCGGGCGTGGAACCGTTAAGGTTACCCGCCCCGCCAATGGCCGTCAACGCACGGCGGGCGGCGCGCTCGTCATCGGCGAGCTGTGTCATCAACGCCGCCGCATCATCGAAGCGCATCGTGTCGCGCAACCGCCCGACGAAGGCGACCCGGACGACATCGCCGTAGAAGTCGCCGTCGGTGTCGAACAGGTGTGCCTCGATCGTGCGCCGCGCATCGTCGAAGGTGGGGCGAGCGCCGAGGTTCATCATGCCGCCGAAGCGTCCGCGCGGCGTCTGCACGTCGACGGCGTAGACGCCATCGGGCGGAAGGAGCTTTCGCGGCGAGTCGAGTTGCAGGTTGAGCGTTCGATAGCCCAGCGTTCGGCCGCGCGACTCGCCAGGCACCACCGTGCCGCGGACCGAATAGTCGCGACCGAGCGCCGCGGCGGCGGCGGGCATCTGGCCCGCCGAGACCGCACGGCGAATGAGCGAGCTGCTGATGGGCTGGCCGGCGGCCGTCTGCACCGGGGCCACGACATGGACGCCGAACCCGCGCGTCTCGCCGAGGGTGCGGAGCGTGTCCACATCGCCCTCGCGGCCGCGGCCGAATCCGTGGTCATGGCCGATGAGCAGCTCGCGCATGCGGAACCCCCGCAGCAGGCCGCGATCGACGAACTCGTCCGCCGACTGCGCGGCGAGCTCCGGCGTGAAGGGCACGATCGCCACGTACTCGATGCCCGTGGCGGCCAGCGCGGCCAGCTTCTCCTCGCGCGTCGTGAGGAGAAGCGGCGCCACCGCGGGATTCACGACCTCGAGCGGATGGGGCTCGAAGGTCACGAGCAGACTCGGAAGTCCGACGGCGCCGGCGTGGTGAACCAGGCGAGCCAGCACGTCCTGATGCCCGCGATGCACGCCGTCGAAGGTGCCGACGGTCAGCGCCGTGCCACCGATCGATGCTGGCAGCGAGAAGCCGGCGAGGAGCTCCATCGTCAGCCCACCTTTCGCATCACGACGCGCGGCTGCCAGCGACCGCCATCCGCCTCGGCGAAGGCGACGAGCGCGCCGCTGCGTCCGTCGACGAGTGCCGCGTGCCCTGCCTCCCCTGCCCGCGGAACGGCGATGCCGCGGAAGACGCGTTCCGCGTCGTCGCCATCGAGCACCACGTGCGGAATCGTCGGGAGCGCGTCGAGCGCAGGCCGAAGCGTGGCCTCGCCAGCGCGAAGTGCGTCGAGCGTCACCGCGTCGGACGCGCGAAAGGGCCCGCTGCGCACGCGGCGCAGCGCCGCGAGATGCGCGGCACTGCCCGTGAGGCGCCCGAGGTCGCGCGCGAGGGCGCGAATATAGGTGCCGCCGCCGCAGGCGATCAGTGCACGGAGCGTGGCTCCGTCCCGGCGGACGTCGCGCCAGCCAAACACCGTCACGCGCGCTGGCGCGAGCTCGAGCACGTCGCCGGCCCGCGCCGCCTCGTACGCACGGCGGCCGGCCACGCGCTTGGCGGAGTACGCGGGGGGAACCTGCTCGAGCGTGCCGGTGAGCTGGACGATTGCTTCGGCGATCGCCTCGTCGCTCGGCGGCGCGGCCTCGCGCACCCTAACGCCATCGAGATCGTCCGTCTCCGTCTCGCTCCCGAGCGCGATCGTCGCATCGTATTCCTTGGGGACGCCGTCCAGATACGGCACCAACCGGGTCGCGCGCCCGAGCAGCAGCACGAGCAGCCCCGTAGCGAAGGGATCGAGGGTGCCGGCGTGGCCGATGCGCGATTCGCCGAACGCGCGACGCGCGACGAGCACCACGTCGTGCGACGTCACCCCCGCCGGCTTGTCGACGAGGAGCAGCCCGTCAGTCGTCGCGTCCCTCATCGGAGGCGGCAAAAGGGGCGGCGGGTGGTGCCGACTCGGCGGGAAGGTCCTTCCTCACCTGCGCCAGCAGCTGTTCGATGTGCGCCGCGTGGGCGACGCTCTGGTCGTTGCGGAACTCGATCTCCGGTGCGACGCGCAGGCGCAGGGCTCGACCGACGCGCCCCCGCAGATGGGGGGCGACGTTGTCGAGACCTTCGAACGTCGCGGTGCGCTGCGACTCGGAGCCCAGCACGCTGACAAACACCTTGGCGTGGCGGAGGTCGCGCGTGATCTCGACCGCCGTCACCGTCACGAGTCCCATGATGCGGGGATCCTTGACGTCGCTGGCGAGAAATGTGGCGATCTCTTCGCGCATCGCCGCGGCGACGCGGTCGGAGCGATGATGATCAGGAGACACGTTTGGGACCGGTGCGGGAGGAAGGGCGCGAGGGCGGCCGGCGGCCCGAATCGGGACGGCCAGCCACCCTCGTACCGCGAGCCGTCGTCAGCCTTGCGGGGCCGACTCGAGCGTCCGCGCGACTTCCTCGGTGCGGTAGTTCTCGATGCGGTCGCCGACCTTGAGATCGTTGAAATTCTCGATGCCGATGCCACACTCGAAGCCTTCGCGAACCTCCTTCACGTCGTCCTTGAAGCGGCGCAGCGAATGGATCGCCCCTTCGAAGACCTCGACGCCGTCGCGAATGATGCGTACCCGCGCATCGCGCCGGATGACGCCGCTGCGCACCGCGCAACCGGCGATGAGGCCGATCTTCGGAACCTTGAAGGTCTCGAGCACCTCCGCCTCACCCAACACGACTTCGCGCTGCTCCGGCCGCAGCATGCCTTCGAGCGCGAGGCGCACGTCGGCCACCGCCTCGTAGATGATGCGGTAGAGCTTGATGTCGACATTCTCGCGCTCGGCCGCGCTGCGCGCGTTGTTGTCCGGGCGCACGTGGAAGCCGATGATGATGGCGCCCGACGCGCGCGCGAGCAGGATGTCGCTCTCGGTGATGGCACCGACGCCGCGATGCACGACCTCGACCTTCACCTCGCTCGTGCCCAGCTGCTGCAGCGCGTCGGCGAGCGCTTCCGCCGGCCCGCCCTGGTCGGCCTTGATGAGGATGCGCAGCGAGCGCACCTCGCCGGCCGTGGACTGCGACATGAAGTCTTCCAACGTCACGCCGCCGCGGGTGGTGCGTCGGCTCTTCGCCTCGCGATCGAGACGCTCGCGCCGCTGCGCCACTTCGCGGGCCGCGCCGGCGTCCTCGACGACAAGCAGCTGATCGCCCGCCATCGGCACGCCCTGCATGCCCAGCACCTGCACCGGGATGGCCGGCCCGGCGGCCTTGACCGCCTTGCCGCGCTCGTCGAGGAGCGCGCGCACGCGACCGGAGAACATGCCGACGATGAAGTCATCACCGACACGCAGCGTGCCGCTCTGCACGAGCACGGTGGCCACCGGCCCCTTGCCCGCGTCGAGCTGCGCTTCCACCACTGTGCCGGTCGCGCGCTTGTCCGGGTTCGCCTTCAGGTCGAGCAGCTCGGCCTGCAGCAGGATCTGCTCGAGCAGCGCGTCGATACCGGTGCCCTTCCTGGCCGAGATCTCCGAGCTGAGGGTAGTGCCGCCGAATTCCTCGAGCACGACCCCGTGCTGCAGGAGGTCCTGCTTCACCTTCATGACGTTCGCCTGCGGCAGGTCGATCTTGTTGATCGCGACGATCATCGGCACGCCGGCGTTCTTGGCGTGCGAGATCGCCTCGATCGTCTGCGGCATAACGGCGTCGTCGGCCGCGACGACGAGGATGACCTCGTCGGTGACCTGGGCGCCGCGCGCACGCATGGCGGTGAACGCCTCGTGGCCCGGCGTGTCGAGGAAAGTGATCATCTTGCCACCCGGCAGCTCGACGTGGTACGCGCCGATGTGCTGGGTGATGCCGCCCGCCTCGCCCGCCACGACATTCGCCTTGCGGATGTAGTCGAGCAGCGACGTCTTGCCGTGATCGACGTGGCCCATGATCGTGACGATCGGGGGCCGCGACTTCATGTCCTGCGGCGTGTCCTCGATGACGGTGCCGACTTCCTCGGCCTGATACTCGTCCTCGCGCACGGCCTGGAAGCCAAACTCGCCGGCCACGATCTCGATCTGGTCGAAATCGAGGCGCTGATTGACGGTGATCATCAGCCCGAGGTTCTTGAACGCGAAGCCAACGATCTCCGTGGGCGACACCTTGAGCTGCTGCGCGAGCTCGCTGACCGTGATGAACTCGTTCACGCGCACGAGCTTCTTCTCGCGCTCCACTTCAGCCAAGCGCGATGCCTCCGCCTCCTCACGGAGGCCACGCCGGTCGACGCGGCCGCCGCGCGTGGGCGCACCACGCATCGACGCCATCGTCTTGGCGATGTTCGCGTCCACGACTTCCTGATCCACCGACCCGCGCTTGCCCTTCTTGCGTCCACGGGCGGCCGTGCCGCTTCCGGCGCCGGCGCCAGTGGTGGGCGGGTTGCCACTCTGTGGCCCACCGCCGACCGGGCGGCGATCGTCGCGACGCGTGGGACCGCCGAATCCGCCTGGCGATGCCGACGCAACGGGACGTGGCGGGAACGGCGAGCCGGCGCCGGCCGACCGCGGGCGCGGAGCTCCGGGTGTGATCGGACGCGGGCGCGGCCGGTCGCCTCCCGCCGAGGCGGGTGGGAGTGGCGACGGTGTCGCGGCGCGCGGCGATTCCTGACGTGGCGCGGGCGCGACCGCCTTCGGTGCGCCGGTGCCATCGCCGTCGGTGGGCGCGACCACCTGCGCGTTCGCGCCCGCTGGGAACGCGAGAAGCGCGTGCGCGCCGAAA